>NZ_JBYSWL010000002.1:0-203056 GCF_058781105.1 Rhodanobacter sp. FW510-R10
GGACTGCCCGTAGGCGAGGCCGGCTAGGGCCAGGCCGGTCACGATCCCGGCGAACTTCCTGATGATCTTCTTCATTTCCTTCCCGCCTCCTACGGGTTGGCCCAACCGGGAATCAGCGACGAGTCGACGGACTGGGTAGTTGTGGATTGGGTGGCCGACTGGCCCGTCGGCGCGCCGGTGTACTGCCAGTCGGTCAGGACCGTGTTGGCCTTGGCCTGCGTCGCCAGCGATTTATTGCGCGAATAGGACTGCTCATCCTTCTTGTCCGGTGACGTGCACGAACCGTCCAGGCAAGCCTGGTTGCCCGAGCACGTGGTCACCTCGGTGACGGTGTGGTCGGTGACGGGCACGCCCTTTGTGCAGGCGTACTGGCTCGTTTCGATGTAGCAGAAGCCGTTCGAGCCACGCCCGCCGTCTGCGCAGTCGGTCGACTGAAGCTTGCAGGTCGGATCGTTCTCCAGGTCCGCGCAGGAGTCAGGTGAACCGGATCCCTGGGGCGGGGCCTCGACGCAATGCCGCGTCCCGTCATCGTCATCCCAGCACACCGTGCCCTCGGTCTGGGTAATGCCCTGACAGTCGTAGTGAAGCGTGGCCACCATGCACGTACCACCGTCCCCGTCGAACAACGGTGGCTGCTGCATAACGACCTCTGCCGGAATGACGCCGCCGGCGACCGTCACGGGTGCTCGGGTGTCGCACGTCCAGTACACGCGGCAGAACGAATCGCCTTTCAAGTCACAATTGCCGGTGTCCTTGATCTCGAAGCCATAGACCGGGTTGCCGTCCATATCCCAGGTCAGCGTGACCTTCGGCTGGCCGGGCGGTTCGACTGCCCATGAGGTGCGCGTCGTCTCGAATACTGCGATCCAACCGTTCTCGTAGCTAGGCGCCTGCACCATCGTGACGGTGACGCCGGTGATCGGGAGCGACACAACCCACTTGAAGTTGTAGAGCTGGCGTGTGATGGGCAGCACTTGGTCCGCGATCGACACGGACGTCCGCTTGCCGCCGGTGCCGGAGCACACCTGGTCGTATTCGGCATTGATGCAAGTGTTGCCCTCGCCCGGGTAGAGCTCGCCCCGCCCGGTGGAGATGATGTCGCTGTAGGTCAGCGGGATGCCGTCGTCCGTCGTTCCTGGTGCCTTCTTTGTGCACGTCCACACCATCTTGCAGCTGGGGCTCTCTGGCGAAGCGTTGCAGTCACCTGCGTCCACCGTCCCCGTGGAAATCTTCTGCTCGCTCAGCACGTCCCACGTCATGTGGATGTGGGGCTTCGCTGGCGTCGGAGCGCCGTTGCCGGTGTACTTGCGGGTGACGTTGAACGTGGCGGTCCATCCGTTCTGCAGCGTTGGGGCGGAGACCAGGCCTACCGAAAGGTTCGAGTCGGGATTGGTCACGTACCAATTGAACGCCGAAATCGCCGTCGTGCCGGCCGGCAACAGGTCACCGATACCGATGCTGGTGCCGATGGTCGACGATCCGTTGCAGACGCGATTCAGCTCGCCGACCACACAGGTGTTCGGCGCGCCGGGGAAGAGAGGAGCCTTGGTCGACGCCAAGCTCGCAGACACAGCCAGCCCGTTGATCGTGGTCGGCGCATTCTGTGTACAAGTCCATTTGGTCGGGCACGCGGTACTGCCAGTGTCCGCACAGTTGCCCGTGTCACCGACACCCACGTCGGTCGTGGACGTGGTGACACTCCACGTCATCACAATATGTGGCTTCTGAGGGACGTAGGTAAAGTTGGTTCGGGAGACGGAGAACCCGGCCACCCATCCGTTCGCCTGCGTCGGTGTCTGGGTAAGCGTGACCGTCACGCCTGGCTGTGGATTGGTGACCGTCCACTGGAAGTTCGTCACCCGTATCGCACTGACTTCACCAGCCTGCGCGACGGGCAAAACGAAGTTGAAGAGCGCCTCGCCAAGGCTAGTGCGGCCCGCGGGCGTGAACTGCCCGTAGGTCGCCCCAGTCGGCACCTTGTCGCCGATCGAGATGGACGAGCCCATTGAGGCTGTGCCGCCGCACGTGCGGTTCAACGCCGCCACGACGCATGTCGAGGAAGCTCCGGGATACAGCGGCGCTTTACTCTGAGCAAGTGCCGTGGTGACCGTCTGCCCATTTACGACGTAGGGCGCCGATGCGCTGCAAGACCATCTCGTTGGGCACTGCGAACTACCCGGGTCTCCGCAGTTACCACTGTCGCCCACCGTGGCTTGAACGGAACCCACGTCGTAATAGAGAGAAAAGCTGTAGCCATTGTTGTATTGGGTAAGGATCTTTTCCGTCCATCTGACAACCGAACCGCTGAGAGTGATATTGGTTACCGAGACGCCCGGGTCATGATTAAGAAGATACTTCGTGAAGACGGTCCCTGCGGGCACGGGGGTTGTATTAAAAAACGCATCGTAAACCGACATGTCTACAGACTTATTGGTCACCTTGCCTACCTGACCAGGAACGCCAATACCCTGCAAGTTTCCAAGTACCATGTAGAAAGCGTTGGCCTCAGAAACCGAGCCAGTGACACTTATCGTCCTCGTGCACGAAAGCCCACCCATTTCCGTGCTTATCGGCAAATCACCTTGCGCAGTCCCCGTCGTCGTCGCATTGGACGAGCTCGCGCTCATAATTCGCCGGCACGAAAGCCCGCCCGTTTCCGTCGTGATGTTGAGGTCGCCATCGCGCGTCTGGTGGAGCGTGTCGCGGTAATAGTGCGCCGTTGTCTTCCGGGTGCAGACCTGGCCCGTTGCTCCTTGCTCGACGAGTAGCTCTGCCGTCTTGGTCCCGGGCTGCCGCGGGATTGAAACGGTACCGACGCGAGTGCGCTTGCATACCTCACCCTGCTCCATCGGGGTCAGTATCTTCTCGCACGTCTTGTAGTCGGTGATGTAACCCTCGCTCTGCACCGGCGTGACGACAGTGGTGTCCTTGCAGTCCGAGAACGCTTCGCCGAGAACGTTCCCGTTCTGGGCATCGGCCAAGGTATCGAGCGAACCTGTCAGCGTGCCGTCGTTTGCGACGTCGGCCTTGGTGACAGCCTTGTTGGTCGCCGAGGCATCGACGGTGCTTGAGGCCTGCTCCAGCGCGCTGGTGCCTTTGGCTGAGAGCGCTTCCTGCTCGTCGTAAGTCTTCTTGAGGTCGAGCAGGTCCTGATGGTTGTTGGCATCCTGAAGCTTCTTGACGTAGTCCTTGTCTGCCGTGGTCGAGCCGGGCACCAGGCGGTTCATGTCGATCTGCGTGCCGTTGATGTTGGCCACGCCGGTACCGGCCTCGCCACCCTCGGTGTAGCCGACGTTCGGTTTGGCTGCGAGCAGCGTGTCGCCGTCGCTGGTTGCGCTCTGCGTCGCCGTCGTCGTGTCCTGCTTGGTCAGAGGCGCCACAGTGGGCTGCGTGTCCTGAGCAGACGCGCCAACGCCCACGGCGCACAAAAGCGCGCCGGCGAGCGTCAGGGCGATGAGACGATACGATGGAATACGCACAGAAGATAATCCCTATTCAACAACCTGATAAAACGCTACATTACGTTTTAATGAGCCACAAATTTGCTCACCAGAACGTCATACAACATTCCGTATATTCCCACGACATAATGACGTAATCCTCTCCTTTTACGGGGATATTGCGCCACTCGCCCCATTCAAACGTGCTTGCTCCGAGCCAGTGATTACTACGCTTTTCCGGCATGGGGTAGAACGTCTGAAGTTTGTATTGCTGCTTCGGTATGATCGGCTCAATCATGTTGCGGCAGACGGCGCTATTGCCGTAACTCTTTTTTGCTAGCGTTCGGCGATGAAGCGCATTAATGGCGCGGAAAGTCAGTAGGGAAGTCGTTCGCGGCGGACTGTCGTCGTCCACGACGTTACCGCTCAATGGATAAGCATGTCCCCACGTACCGGCGCACCAGAACAGGAGCTGGATTGGCTTGTACACCGTGGATGCGACCGCGTCGGCCGCGCACGCCGCGATCGCGATCGGATTGGCGAACAGCTTCGACTCCGGCGCTGTGTAGAACGACAGCTCGTCATCGTTCCAGGTTGGGTCGATCTCGCTCAGATACATGATGTCGATGTCGTACCCGCCTTTGCCGGTACACACGGAGCCAATGAGCGAGTCCAACAGAATGTTGACCGGGTAGGCCCACCAGTGCCAGTTGTAGTAGCTGCCCTCTGACTCATGATGCTGCTGCCCGCCGGGCTCGTAGCCGCCCCACCGGGCCAGGCCGGTGACGCCCAGCTTGGCCTTCTTTGTGATCAGCGCCTTTCCGAATACGGGGCTGCACCACGGCTGACGTACCATCTCGAATAGATGACGCGGCTGCCAGTAGCCCAACGTAATGCCGGGGGACGGAATGCCCATCGTCCGGCCAGGACAAATACAGAACGGCGCGGCCGTGTCGTCCGGCGTTTGGCCACCGCCCACTGGAATCCCCATGATCTTGATGGGGAAGAAGCACTTCCAGCAGACGTTGTTGATCATTGCGCCGGAAAAGAACTTCGAGTCAGGGCACGTGGCGCCCGACGCGCCGGCGATGTTGCCCGTGTCCTCGGCGTAGGCCACCGTCACACTTCCGAGCAGCAGACCGAGAGCCATCAGGCAGCGTGCCATGAGGGATCGCGAGTTGGCCTTATGCACGTTTCGGCTCCTCGATAGGGTCCGCCATCAACTCATCGCGGACGATCGTGATGTGCTGGGGCGCATCGAAGACGACTCGGCAGGAGCCGCCCTGAAACTGCACGAACTTGAGGTGCATGCGATCGACGGTCCCATCGCCCTTCGGAATCTCCACGGTCACGCCCTGCCCTCGCCTGCGCGTCAACAGCAACGCCATGTCACTTCCCTCCCTGGTGCATGGGCACCTCAGTCACTACAAAGCGATTCTTGGTTGCCGTCACGGTGCTCGGCACCCGCTCAAGGTGGAACGCGTCGCGCACCGCACTGTTGAGCATGTAGACCGGATGGTTCATGGCGATCTCCATGTCCACGTATCCGTCTGCGCCCTTCTCGCGGTCCACGCTGATCGTGATCAGCTTGACCTTGGCCCCCCGCGCATCGACCAGGGCCTGGCGCGCGAAGGCAACCTGCGCGGGGTCAGTGGCGTCGTAGATCACCAACGTCTGGTGGAATCCTATGGACTCCAGCGGGTTGAACGTATCGCCAGCACGAGCGATTACCTTGCCGTCCGGCGTAACGATGTCTTTGGGCACCACGACGGTCGGGTCGATCTCGCGCACGCGACGTACCGTTGCGCGTGGCAACTCCGTGAAGCGTGTTTTCTTCCAGAAATTTTCGGCCGCCTTCGTCTTCCAGGTCTCCCAGTCGAACTCGCGCGCCTTCTGCTGGAACGCTTCGAGGAGGTCAATCTCGGTCACCGGGTAGGTTTGGCCGTGCGCGCCAAGATCGCCCTTGGCGCCGCCTGCGACCTCTCGGTCAATCCAGGCCGGATCGAGCACGCCGCGGACGCTGGCCACCACGTTGCCGCTGGCGTCCAGCTTTTCGAGTGTCGGCACGGAGCTGACCTTGTGGTCAGTGAACACGGTCGGATCGACCTCGATGTTCGGGATCGGCTCTTGCTTCACCGCCTGGTCCTTCACAAAGCCGCCGAGCACGGTCTGCAGCTGGGAGACCGTCTGACCTTTGAGCGGGCCGCGCAGGACCAGCACCATGTCGTCGCGTCCGGCCGCCACGGCCATGGCCGCGCGCAAGCCGCCCTCGCCCATCGACTGAGACACGTAAATGCGGTACGTCCGCATTTCCTTCGGCCGTGCGGCGAAGGCCTTGTCAGACGAGGCCACGGGAGACGGCAGATTCATCGTGCGCGCGGCGTCCGAGAGGACCTTGCGCATCGCGTCCGGCGAGCTGTCCGAGATCGCGTTCAGCGCCTCGCCGTGCTTGTCTTTTTCCGCCTTGATCGCGGCATCGGCTGACGCTTGCCACCCTGAACCAGCATAGGCCTCCGGATTCTCGACGGCGTCGGCGGCACGCTCCAGCCCAACGCGATCGGCCGCGTTCACCGACGCAGCAGCGGCCGGCGCGCTCTGGGCCGACGCCAGACCACCATGGAGGAGAAGCGCCAGGGCAGCCATCGACAACCACTGCTTCCTCACCATAGCGGACGAGCCTTTGCAAAAATCTGGGACGTCTTGAGCAAGCCCCAGTACCGCCCATCCCATGACCGTGGCTCAGTTCCGAGCATCAGCACGTGGCCGACGGGTACCGTGTAGTCCTTGGTGACATCACTCACGCCAACGTTTCCTTTTTCCATGACCGAGGGATTGAGCGGCCCCCAGTACCGTCCATTGATCGAAATGCCCTTGCTGTCCACATGGATGCGGTCGCCAGCGACCGCCGCGGCGTATTTGATGACGGACGCGCCGTCCCGCATAAGCGGGATGTGGCGCGCCCGGTAGACGTAGATCCGGCCCGCCTCCACCACGTCCGGCCGTTGCTGGTTGATCGCGTAGACCCTCCAGGGAAGACACCGGGTCACCTGCGGGTCGTAACCGAGGTGGACGAACGCCCCCACGCTCTCGATCAGGGCAATCCAGGCGATCGCCACCAGACACGTCAGATTGATCGCCTTGGCGCGGCTCCAGCGCGGCTTGGGCGGATTAGCGATGGTCGTCATGGCCACCTCGCGTCCCGTTCTCCTGTTCGGGCAGGCGAGCTTCATACTCGGCCGGGAAGGCGTATACGTAGGACGTATCCAGCACCACATAGCCGGCCGAACGCAGGCGCCTTGCGGCCCCCTGCACGCGCGCCACAGCGGCACTGAGATCCTCATCGGTGCTGCCTGCACGAAGGCTGGCCTGGACAGCGCCCTGGACATCGAGGACGGCGATGCGCGGACGTTCGGCCAGTTCCTCGCTCAGACCAGTCACGCCGGCGAGCCGTAGCGCCACAGCGGCGACCACGACGGGCCAGCCCAGCACGACAACCCAGCGGAGCGGTCCCCACGAGGCTCTTGACGCACTCTTGCTCTGTTCCGTATTCATGCCGCAGACCTCCGCGCGTCACCGCCCTTCCGATCGCGTATCACCGCCCAGATGGCGTCCTCCAGCGACAGACCGGCCTGCTGGTAGCTCGCGATGGCCGCCTTGTCCTTGGCGTGCGAGGAGAACATCAGGGTGTTGAAGGGCGACTCGACCAGGCGGCCGATGCCGGTGCCAAACGGGCCAACGAGGAGGATCTCGGAGTACTCACCCTGCACCGTGTGGACGGTTTCCAGGAGGCTGTATTCGACCTCCGAGAGGGACAGTCGACCGTTCTTCTTCGCCAGGGAGATCGAATCGCGCTCTTGCGCGAGTAGCAGCTTGTGCGCCGAGTTCTCGATGATCGCCGCCGAGCCCTCGTTCTGATAGAAGTCGTTGACCGACTGGGTACAGATGCCGGCGGCCGCGCCAAACTTGCGCAGCTGACGGTACCAACTGATGATGAAGTCCTTGGTCTCACCCGTGGCGATCAGGTTAAAAGCTTCGTCGATCAGGAGCACCTTCGGCATTTCGACCGGCAGGTTGTCCATGCCCTGCTGGATTTGGTACATGAGCTGGAGCAGAACCACGCGCTGAAGGTGCTGGCGGCCGGTGAGCTGCTGCAGTTCCAGCACCACGAGGCGGTTGTCCAGGTTCACGTTGGACGGACCGTTGAAGTAGCGTCCGTACTGGCCTTTTGACGTGAATGGGAACAACTGGTGCCCAACGTCCTGCAGGCGTGTGTCACCCTCGGCCAGAAGCGCCTCCTCCAGACGGTCGACGGTGAGCGCATGCTGATGGACAGCCCACTGCTCGGTCAGTACGCGCTGGACGCCCGGGCTCTGGTATTCGTCGAAGCCGCCCTTCGGCGCGGCCATGATCTGCAGGATGCCCAGCAAGATCTCCACCTCGTCCTCGAACACCTTCACGATGGAGAACGGGTTGATGCAGATGTCCGAGTCCGGCTCGAACTCGATGTACTGGCCGCCGCGATCCAGACAGGTCTTCTTGTAGGAGAAGCCCTTGTCGATGATCCAGGCGCGACCACCCACGCTCATGAAGTTGCTGACGATTGCGTTGGCCATGAAGCTCTTGCCGGAGCCCGACTTCGCTGCGATGACGAAGTTATTGTTTGAGTCCGTGTCGTAAGGCGACCAGGGCATCAGTTGCCCGTCACGGCTGATGAGCGTCAGCAAAGGCTGCCGCGTGCCACGCCAGCTGCCGATCACGGGAAGCATCGGCACGACATGGCGCGTCGCATAGGTGCGGTACCGAGTCAGAAACTTCTGAATCGCCGCCTCTGCCGCAAACGGCAGGAGCTGGGAAAATAGAGGCTGCAGCGCGTACCGGTCAGGGATCGCCTGGAAGCCCAGGGTCCGCAGCATCGCCTGTACGTCACCGGCAGCCTGGATGGCGAGGTCGTTGGTACGGCTGAAAACCGCAGCGCCAAGGTAGGCGTAAACGATTCTGTCGCCGCTGTCGAAGGCCTCGACCATCAGCCGCAGGCTTTCAGCGCGCCGACCGTACTCCGGCACAAAGCGAGCAAGCGGCCCACTTGCGTTCTTGGTGGCCCAGCCAAAATCGTTGGTCAGCGTGCTGCGGCGGGACTCGTGATCCGGATACAGGATGTTGACCGTGTAGAGCACCGGGTCGCGCATGGCCTTGGTGCCACGCATGATGTCGCCCATGTAGTACTGGGCCATCCCCGGAAACAGCGAGTCGGGATACCGCTTCACGCTCATGACGCGCACATGCGCGTGTTCGCCGAGCCTGATCGCGTCGGCACCATACTCGATAGCGGTATCCGGATCGAGGATCTGATTGCACAGCAACACGTCATCTTCGCACTCGGCCACGGCGGTTCGGCGCCAGATCGCCTGCGGACTGTGGTTGAGGAGCGTCTCCATGAACCGCACGTAGCGGCGATTCGACAGGCGACCGAAGGGGAGTCGAATGGCCTTCAGTGCCGCCTCAAAGTTCTGGCGCAGCTCGCGGGTCTTTTGCAGCTCCGCATCGCTCATCGGGCCGCTACCGTGCGGAATTGACACGCAGATGATCACTTGCAGCTGGCGCAAGCGCGCGCCGGCAACCTGGCCAGCGGGCTCCAGGGTCAGCTCACGCAAGTAGCGCACTCGCTCGGCCGACATCATGCGAAGAGTTGGCTCTTGCTCGTGCTTGCGCAGCTCGTTGAAGTCCCAGATCGTGGACTCGATGTCGGGCGAGGCGTAGTGCATCACCTGCAATAGCGCGCCAGTCGGAAACGGAACGTTGAGGAGCGTGTTCAACGCTTCCATGGTTGACGTGTCGATGCCGGACAGCGGCGCCGAGATCGCACCGAAGCCGATGCGATCGGGGGAGATGACAAAGAGGCCCTCGTCCTCGTCAAAAGCGTGAACGACGCCAAACTGGCGAATCAGCGCCTCCTGGCGCTCAGCGTAACTAGGCACGTGCCCTCCAATCCTGTGGGAATAGTCGTAAAGAGGGCCGGCCCAGAACGGGCCGGCCCAAACCATCGCGCTAGATGGCGAAGGAGAAGATCGTGTCGATGATCTTCGGCGCGTAAGCGAGAACCGCCGCGAAGCCAATACCGATGGCCAGAGCCATCAGCGACTGCTTCACGATGCCGATGCCCATGCCGACGCCGAAGGCGGAGACGGCCAGCACCTTGCCCAGCGTGCCTTCGAGCCAGTTGCGGATCTTGTCGTAAATTTCCTGGAACTCGGACCCGTCGGTACCGGCGGAAGCGGTAGCGCTGACCACGAGCAGCAACACAATCAGCAGGCCGTACTCGGAGACGAACAACGTCGCGCGGTCGGTGCGGGACAGCTTCTTTGCCGGCGTCGACTCGAGGGTTTCGGAATCGGCGTGCGCCGGGTTGATGGTCATTGCGTTCATGTCAAAAATCCTTGGTTATTCGCCACCATCTGATCCCGTGCGGTGTGCCGTCGGAGTGGCTTTACCAACGCCAGCCGATGCGTCCTGCGCCGCGTCCTTACCGGGTGCTCCAAGAAGACGGAACAGACTGGAGTCGTCGGACACGCGCTGCGCGACCGACCACTTCCGCGGCTCAATCTCCGTGTATATGAATCCACTCATGTGCAGATCGCCCGCGTCGTCCTCCCAGGGACGTACGTAGATCCGCATGATCTTTGCGGCTTTCCGGAACGCATCCGGCGAACCATCGGCGCCAAGCGCCGGAACCTCCTGGCGCGAGCGCGTTCGCGCTGGCGCCGCATCGGTGGCGCGCACGATTGCCGCCGCAGGCGAGACCACCGCCAACGTGTCACCATCCACCGCCAACGTTGCCGGCGGAACCGGCCCTCGCGGCGCGGACGCCGCAGATAGCACGGGACGGGACCTGACTACTTGCGCGCGATCTCGTGCCGGCGAAGCAACGACGGAGGCCTGCGCCGGCTCAGCTCCCGCAACTTTTCCCGCCGAACGACCCTCGCGAGACAGTCTTGCCGCCTCCTTCGGATCGACGCCCTTGACCTCGTCGGCGTGGTTGGTCGCCTGGTACACATCCATGGGGCTCATGCACGTGACGCCCGTCGGATTCGGGCAGGCGAACTTGCTTCCGCCGGTGGCTGCGCAACCGGCGAGCAGCGCCATGGCGAGAGAGGCGAATGAGATGTTGCGAATGACGGACATGCGTGTCTCCTTGACGTCGCCATCATGGGCGAGTCCAAACGGCGCGAAGCCGAAAAACGAGGGGGTTACCGGGGCGCGTTTCGCATTACTTGACGACACCCATCTGGGCGCCCTTCACCAGCATGAACGTGACCTTCTGTCCGGCATCAACTTCGACTACGGGGAACATCTGGTCGGCCATGTCCAGGTAGTACTTCGCAATGCGATCGAACGCCGATCCCACGCCGCCGCCGGCCCCTTGCTGCAGCGCCGTCCCGTAGTCGACGTTGTCTGCGCCGAAGTTCATGCGGTAGTTGCTACCGCTGAATGCCTGCCCAATACTCTGCATCACGCCGGCGGCCGCAGCCTTTGCGATCACCTGTCCCTGCTTGCTCACCAAGCGGCCACGGATACCTGCCTTGCCGTCGGGACCAATGGCGACCATTTCGACCGGGACGTCGATGACTTTCTTGTCGGCCCGGACGCAGGAGATGGTCGTCGAGCGCAGATAGGCACGCTCACTGGCCAGGTCACCGTGACCCGAGGCGACCACGAAGCATTCGCGCACGTCCGCGCGATAGCGGTTGGGCAACACCGCCGACGCCTTCACGCGAAAGAGCATAGGCAACGGATCCTTCATCGCCTGCCTGCCGGTCGGCGCGTCCATGCCTGTGATGCTCACTACCTGCATCATCGAGCCGGACGGAAGATACTGGGTTGGCACCTTGTCGTCGGGCAGCCGGTCGTTCTTGACGCCAGACCGCGTTGGAGCGCTACCCGGTACGGAAGGGACGGCTGGACGTGCCGACGCATCGAGCGCATCTGCGGACACGGAAGCAGTCTGCTGGGCCACCCCAATCTCGCGGATTGCTCCGCTGGACGCGCCAGATGAGCGGAACGACGACGCCTGCGCGCTTCCCGCCATCGGAGCCAGGTCACCCTGATTCGGTGCAGACGGCACAACTGGCGCCTGCGACACACCGCTGGCACTCCCTTGCTGGAGCGCCTGAATCTGCTTACGTAGATCCTCGAGCTCGTCCTGAGTGCGCTGCGCACTGTCTCGCTCGGCGCCCGTCTGGCCCTGACGCTTCTGCGCCTCCTGCTGCTGGCGAAGCCGATCCACCGACTGAAAAAGCTGCTTCTGGTCCCGAGCCTGCTCCTGCAGACCGGTAGCGAGACTGCTTACCCCCAGGTCGCGCGCGGCACCGGCAGGCATCAACTCGTTCGCCATGCGGGACTTTACCGCGCTCGGCGCGTGGCTCTTCGTAGACGGCGAACCGAAGATGAAGGTTCCGAGGGCCATCAGCATCAGGATGCCGACACCCCACACGACGTACTGCTTGTGCGTGCTGCTGAGTCCCGCCCAACGCTGTTTAATGTTCGCTACCATGTCAGCGACTCTCCTTGACGAGAACCGGGCGCGACTCACTCCCAGGATCTTCGGCCGGCGCGCGGATGGCCACGTACAATTCGGTTGCTTGACCAGGTTTCAAACGGACCGCCGGCCAAGCCGCGGCTGCGATGACGTCATCGCCGCTGCACCCGGTTTCCACGACGTCTGCGGTGACGGGCTGGAGGTTCGTGACGCGCGATACCACGACCAACATGTTGAAGCCGGTCATGAGCTGCAGCGGCTCGACGGATAGCCCAGGCATGCTGCAGCGTGCGCTGGCGATGGAGCCGGTATCGGGCCGGCCTAACGAATAACCGTCGGGAACCTTGCCAAGTGCGAGCGACCGGAAGAGGTCCTTCACGGTGTCCGTGAAGGGCTGATCGGTTTCCCAACCTTTCGCTGTCGAGCGGTCACCCTGACGGATAACTTCCGGTGCAACATTTGCGCGCGGGTAGTATTCGGGCACGCGCAGATGCACGCTGACAGGCGGGATGTCGGCCGGCACCATCGAGACCGACACGGCAGTGGTCGGATCGGGCTTGTCGTAGATGAACATCGAGACGGGCTCGCTCGAGTCCGATTTCACGTAGACCACGCCGGCCGGGTCGACGCTGATGTCAGCCGAACTGGACGTCTTTACGGTTGGCGTCCTGAAAGGGACGACGAGTCGATTGGTCTGCGAGCGTGCGATGCCGAAGACCGTGGTCACCCCGGGTTTAACAGTGAGCGTCGGCGGCGGAGGCTTGATGCTCGAAGGCCGCGATGCAACCGAACCCTGCGGTGCGGGTCCAGTCAAGCTCGCGACAGCCTGTTGCTCCTGTTGGGTCAGGCCAGGCTGATGGGTCGTTGCTACTTGGGCGGCTTGTGTCGATGCCGGCGGATGCAGCGGTTGCACCGGAAGGCCGGGCGTCACCTGCGCGGTGGCGATTGTCGAAGCCGCGATCGCGGCGAGGGTGAGGATCATTTTGCTGCAGGACATTTGCATCCTTGCTCTCCTTATTTGTTCTTTTCGCGAGCGGCGATGGCCGCGGCCTTCTTCTGACGCTCATCCAAGGGCCGCCACGGGCCCTCATAGGCATCGAGGCTCGTCATCACGACGTGGTAGTTGCGCACTCGGATTCCGAACTCGAAGGTCTGAACGAAGCGGCGCTCGTCCTGCCGAAGTCCACGGATCGCGTACTCACCGGTCACGACGACGGTGTCGTCCGGGAGCGAGAACACATCGGTCGGACTGAACTGGATCGTCACCTGCTCGTCCTTGACTTCTTTCGCCTGGGCGGCGATGAGCGCACGGACCTGCGTGCTGATTGAAGTAGACAAGTGCCGCGCGAGCTTCTTGTCGACGAAATCCGCCGTACGGGGAGTGACATTGCCGAGCTGATCGGCGAAGTACATCGCCCACGATTCCTTCACCGCGTCGCTGGCGTCATCCACCATGACGGTGCCCTTGTCCGTAAGGCCGGGCGGGATCTCGACGATGATCGGATCCTTATTCATGACGAAGATGGCTAGGAGCAAGGTAGAGGCGGACAGCAGGACCATCACGAACCGGCCGAAGCGGTTCTCCAGGCGGGTCGCATCCCAGCTGGCAAGGTAAGTCGCGAGTTTCATGCGGGGAAGATCCTCCGCATGAAGGGGTTGACCGCAGAGCGTATTTTCGAACCCATGTGGGCCAACCCGTACCACCAAAACATGTGCTTGATGAAACCGTCCGAGCGGGACTCTTTGTACCGGTTGAAGTACCAGCTTACGGTGAGGCCTGCGATGACTGACAGCATCAGCATGTTGAGAAAGATGCCGAAGCCGACCATCACGAGAAAGGGGATGGCCTGGTCAACGGTCCACAACAGGAACCGCTGTGGTGCGTCGACGTGGCGCGGAAGCGAAACACGTTCCATGGGGACATTGCTCCAAGCGTAGGAGCGGACAAGGTACGGTCAACGTCTCCATATGGACGCTCGAAACGCACCCTCCTGCGTGGCTCGTTTCGGCGCACCTGAGTCGGCACAAGACGAGCAGGCAAAGAAAAAGCCGGTCCCCAAGGGGATCCGGCTTTGATTGGTGTGGCTGGGCGTATTAGGCGTCGGCGTTTTCGGCGTACGCGATCTCCCAGGGTTGGAGTGGCTCCTCCTCGCGGAGGATCTCCGGCGGAAGGTCCACCGAGACCTCCATGGCAGGCTGTACCGCCACGGGCTCGGTTTCGGGTAGAACTGGGTATCCGTCCGGCATACCCAGCGCCTCGAACAGAGACTTGCTGGACAGTGGGTACTCGGCCATGACCAGGCCATCGGGTATCCCGAGTTTGACGAAGAGCTCGCGGCTCGACATCGGCTCCCAACCTTCTGCAACGACGTCCAATATTGCCGTCTTGCTGGCTGCCGGAAGCGGAGGCGGGACAACTTTGGATCGACGACGGGCGCGCGTTCGGCTCAGAAAATAGCCAAGGAGACAGAAACCGACGAGGGTAAAAACATTGGACAAAAGAACCATGCCAGATCTCCTGACGAAAAGACGAGGGAAATGGTTCTTCCGCCATTTGGCGGGAAGAACCGCCAAATGGCGCACGGGCGAAAGTGCGCTGATCGTGTGGCCTGTCTCAAGGGACAGGTGCGGCCTTTGAGTGGGCCTCGGCACTGAGCATCCAGAGGATGCGATACTGTGTTGCAGGCTACTTGGGGTCTACTCGACTGTCAATTTCCCCCGGAACTTTCCCTCCTCCCTCTAGCCCGTATAGTCAAAGCGTGACCATCAAAGAGCACCACGATGAACATCCTCACCATCGCAACCGCAATCGCCATCATCGTGCTGGGTTACGTCACCTTGCCAAGGATCCGTCGCGCATTCACGCTGCGAAAGGCCGGCGTACCCAACCTACCTAAGCGAAGCCAGCCGCCACCTTTGCCACGCGAGGCCGAGGAGCACGGCATGGATGCGCTTGAGATGGCCCGCCGACGTCGCTACGAAGCCATGGGTATCGAGGACGATTTCGGTCGGCCTGGTCGGTGGCCGTGAGCGCCCCGCCCATCTGAGCCACATATTCAGACACTGAGTGGCCGGCTGCAGGTGGGCGAGCCGGCCCTTATCTTCATCGCGGATCAACGCCTCCGGCGTTCGATCACTTGCCATCGACAGATGGCCGGCTGGCCCCCATAGGATTCGTCAGGCCGTTGGGATTGAGGCCTGCCCGAGACTCGGCCTGGCTCATGTCGCCGATGCCACCGCCAATGCCGCTGTTGTTTGAGACGCCGACATAACTGGCGAAGTACGTCTTCTCGTTGTCTGAGAGGCTGGCGTAGGCTTTGTCGTACGCCTTCGCCATTTCTGGCGTGGCACCGTGCTGAGCGTAGATCGTGTCGGCAACGGCGCGTGCCGTGACAAGCCCTTCGCTCTGATATGCACCGTCCGACGCCTGCAAGCTGTTGAGCCGCTCGTGGAACGCATCGTTGATTCGCGCCCCCTCTTGGTGGTCAGTCGCGGCCGCGAGGATCGAGGACTCAGTAGTCCCGTGGAAGCCGGTCAAGGAAAGGCCTTGCGCGGCCACGTTGGCGACGGCCAGACCTGCCATAGGCCCAAGGCCATTACTTGCCATAGACGCGCCGAGATAGGCCGTGGACGCCTTGTTGTAGCCCTTCAAATTCTCCTCGATTTGAGCCGTCGGCTCGCCGTTCGCAGCGCTGCGCGCCGCCGCCAGGGAGGCGCCGATACTCAGTGGCGAGTTGTTCTTCGCCGCCGATGCAAGATCGTTGTAAGACTTCTTGAACATATTCGAGAAGCCGCCGGTATCGTTCTCGAGCGCCCTCTCCGTATTGGCTTCGCGAATGGGCTTGCCAACCTCCTTCTGTTCCTGGAGGTGCTGCTCGTGGTACCCGTCAACGTCCTTCAACAACGCGCCGGACGTCGGGTCCTTCCGGAACTCGTCAAGGGTTTGCTTGCTTCCCAGCAAGTCGTCGACATTTCCAACTCCAGCCTTACTCGCGGCGCTACTCCACGCGTCGCCCGTGTCTCCCGCGAGGAAGGGCGCGGCCCGACCGAGAACTGCCCCCTCCGTGACACCAGCACCAGGATGTGCACTATTGACGGCAGATGTCGCCTCGCCCGCGACCACGCTGCTCGCCAGCCCTTGATTCGCATGCGCATTGCCGGTCGCCGCCTGATTCACGGCGCCGCCAAAGGCGCCGCCGGCGTAGCGAAGCGACTCCATAAGGGCTAGTTGACGCGCACTCTCGGTACCCGGCCGTAGGGCGCTTTGGTCTGGCAGATCGGATCCCTTCAAAGCCAACTGCGCGGCCTGGATTCGGCGCTCTTCCGGGTCACTCGAACGCCACGGTGCGTTGTCGACCAAGTGCCTGGCGTCCCGCATCGCGTCAGCTCCAGCAAGGTCCTGAGCTTTTGCAACGACGTCAGCACCATGCCCGCTCGCCTTGATGGCATGGGCCGACTCCAGGCTGCCCAGCGTTTGCCCCATCGTGAATGACCCTTTGCTCGACAGTGCAGTCTGGTAAGCCTCTTGCTTCTGAGCGATGTCGCTGCTGGCGGCCTGGTACGAGGACGAGCCAACCACGGACTGCGTGGCCTCCGAGCCGTTACTCACCATCTGATTGACGGAGTCGGTGGACGCCTTGGCCAAGGTGGCACTAAACGTACCGTTGCGACTCGCCTCATTGCGCACCGATTCCAACAATGAGCGGGCGTCCTTCTCGGAAAAGCTGGATGTGCCTCGCGCACCAACACCAGCGTTCAGACCCATGCCCTTCGCGGCAGCGATGCCCGCGTCCACGCCGCCCGACGCCGTGATCGCCATGACCGCTGCCCACGCAGCTTCCTGGTTCGCACCAATCGTCATGCCTTGGCTCTTGATGAAGCTTGCTGCCTCCTGCTGGTTCTGTGTCGCGGTGGAAGAAACAGCGGACCCGCCCGATACGGTGACGCCATCGCGGTTGGAGACCCCCGCTTGCAACGCCTTGCCGTTCTGCGCGGTCATGGTGCGTGAGGCGGACTGAAGCGCGGAACTCGTCGAACTGACAGCCTGCTCGCTCACTTCGCTGCCACTGAATGACGGCTGCACCCGATCGGCGCCAGTCGTGTGCGTACCCGAGATCTGGCCGTGCGTCTGCATCGACTTCATCTCCATGACGGGCGCATCCTTTGCAACGTCCGGTGTCGTCAATTTCTCGTTGGTGAACTCCGCGCCTTGGAGGCGACCGGACAATGAGGTAGCTGCGACCGCACCGCCGAAGATCAGCATCATGGTTATCGCCGGCGTCGCCGCCGCAATGGTCGAACCGGTTGCAATCCAGTTGACGATCTGGTGCTGCAGGTTCGCTGCACCCGCAAGACTGGTCAGCGGTAGCGGTGTCGCCCCGGGCGGTACCTGGGACATCGCGACCACAGCGTGCTCGACCATGGTCATCTGGAACAGATTGACCACAGCAAGGACAGGCTGCCAAAGGGCAACCCAGATCGTGAGGATCATGTACTGACCCATCTTGCGGATGCCCCACGGACCCAGTCCGATCATCAGCGCCATGAAGGGAGCCATGGCGTAGATCATCGACTCGAAGAAAGCCGCGGTGGGACGCATCACTTGGCGGAACATGCTCTCATCGGCACCCCACTGCGTCGCGCGCTGCTCGACGCTCTGGTTCACCATGATCTGTGACATGACGTCCAGGCCGGACGGGTCGCTTCCCTTGCGCAGTGCCATGGTCCAAACCGCATTCACCGCCGAGGCGGCCATGTAGTCGGCCGCCTTGTCGCCGGCGATACCGATGTCCGAAAAGGCGTCCATCATCTGCGTGTCGGCGGGCACGCCAGGCGCCACTCGCTTCATCCGAGGAGCGGCGGCGTTTGCGAAAGACGTGAACAGTGCGTTGCCATGGGCATCCGCCGCGAGGTCATTGATTGCGCTCGCGCAATCCTTGCCTCCGATGGAGCCGTCGGGGTTCTGCCACTTCGTAGTGAGGAACATGTTGTCGTAGCCAATTCCACCCCCACTCAAGCTACCCATCTGGAAGGGATCGGCTGCCTGAAACGCGCGAGGGAGGTCGATCTGACCGTTGTCGGCACCAACGAGGGTGCAGTTCGCGATGTAATCGGTCACGTTGCGCTTGAACCGGGACACGATGTCATTGTTCCCCGCACCGGCGAACTCAGGAAGCTCCCAGTTGCGCACGGCATTGATCCACTCGAGACTGCGACCGAAGCCGCTGACGCCATTGGCATCCGACGATCCTCCTGGAAGCCCGTAGCCCTGGCTCATCTTCTCTGACAAGGTCAGTCCGACCGTTGATACGAGACTCCCTGCAACCGCAAGCCCGAACGGGACGTTATCGACCGCGTAGACACCGTTCTGGACGGAGCCCGGTGCACCACCGAGATCCTGGATCAGGACATTTGTCTTCGCCCCGAAGAAAATGCAGAACAGAACAAAGGAGATCAGGAGGGATCCGATCTCAAGTTTCTGCCCGTTGGAAACGAGGTGCTGAAAGGCGATGATGCCGAGTCCGAGCATCATGCCCAGCGCACCAAGCGACAGGAAAAGCCCACTGTTGGACATGGCAGCGACGCCATCCAACACACGCTTCATAAAAAGTCCGTCGCCAACGGAGTAGATCGTCCATGTGCCGCCGACGTTTTGGAAGAAGGGAGCGAGCATGACTGTCCTTAGTTCAGGGCGCCGATCGGGCGCTGGATCGGATCGCGTTTCTCGATGACCGAATTGAGGTCTGAGAAGTACCGGAAGACCGCGCTGCGCCCCTGCGCCTTGCGGTAGTACTCCGTGAGCTGCGCGCGGTTCTTGTCCATCGCTTCCCCAATGAGCTTGCGGACGTCGGATGTATCCGCGCCATCGCGGCGCGAGATGGCCGTAAGCGCGGCATCAATGTTGACGAAGACGATGTTCCGTACGACTTCGGCAGCAATGAGGTCATCGAACTGCTGCACGAACAGCTTGGCCGCCGTGGGCGACTTCTTGGCGAGACTCACCGCCATCTGAGCGTACGCACCACCCCCGGTCATGAAAGCCTGCTCCATTGCCGTCGCATTGCGGTCACCGGCGGCGATGGCGTCGATCATGCCGCCAGTACTGTCGGCGCCGGTCCCGAGGAAAACCTCGCGGATGCGCTGACGCATCCCGACAAAGTTGGGGTAGTCCTTGATCTGGATGTCGTTGCAACCCTTGGGGTCGTATGCGTTGACGCCCGCACAGGTCATGCGCTTAATCGCCTGATTGGCTTGGGCGCCCTCCACGAGCTCCTCGAGGGTGAGCGTCGGCTGGAAGGTTCGCTGCACGAGCCGGCCATCCTGGTCCTTCGTCTCCGTGCCCGACTTGGAGACCACGCAGTCAGGGCCACCGGCACCGGCCTTTTGTGGCATGCACACCACAATCGTGCCGGTCAGGGACATGATGTCTTCCAGCAACTCGTGAGAGGTATCACCGAACCACAAGCCCGTGCTCTGCGCCGCCATTGACTGCCACACGATGTTGCCGGAAACGATCTGGCTATAGATCTGCGGTGACTTGTTCAGTACATCCATCATCGGCGAAGAACTGCCACCTTGGTTCTTGGCTGCCTGATAGTCGTCGGACCACCCCATGGTGTCCCTGATTGGCGCACCCGCCTTGTCAATGGCGCTAGCGATGGAGTTGTCACCACCGGCCGTGATAAGTGCCTGGCCAACCTCGCAGCTATTGATGTTGTTCGACGTGAGGGCATTCATCGTGTCCTGCATCGTCGCCATCATTTTTTCGCACGATGGGCACATGCTGGCCAGGGCGAGCTTGAAGGCGTAGCCGACAGCGGCCGACGCGATGGATCGCAGCGCCTGCACAACCTGCTGCTTCGAGATGAAGCTGAAGCTGCCCATGAACGCGTCGATGCCACCGCACCCGACCGACACGCTCGGCGCAGTCATCGACGCGAGCTGCACATTCATGATCCTGTTCTTGGCCACGAACGATCCGCCCGTGATGACGCCACGACGGGCTCCCATGACGATCTTGGGGTCCGTGGTATTCGTCATCGTGTTGAAGATGTTCTTCGACTGCTTCGCCACGCCGATGTCCTGAGCAACGACAGGGGCGACAACGCCTACACCGGCTGTAAGGGCTGACAGGAAGATCAAGAGGAGGAGCTTGCGCATGGGATTAGTCCTTGTCCGTCCACGGCGTTGAATTGGTGGGCGACGCCTCATTGAGCGCGCGAAGATCCCCGCTTGCTTCCGGCCTGCCGTGCGTGCCGGCGGAACGAAGTGCTTCCAGCACTTGCGCAGGGTCGTTGGGGTCGGTGATTGTCGCGGGGTCGAAAGTTGTCGTCAGGTAGCGCTGCGGCGTTCCGCGCATGGCGAGCTGGTAGTCGGCCTCGTCGATCCAGTTCTGCTCGCGCGCAATCTCCACCATTCGTCGCTGGAGGTCCGGGAGCGATCGAAGGCCAACGGAGAGACTCGCCACCGTTTGCGAGCCCGGGTGAACGAGAAAGATGGTCGGCGTGCTCGTCACATTCAGGAAGGCGCCCTGCCCCGCATCCGGCACCCAGTCGGCGAAGCTGCCATCGTCCATCGGCTTCCCGTCCAGGCTGATCGGCAGGATCGAGATACCCGTGTCGCGTTCGAGAAAACCGAGGAGCGGGTTTTCACGGTGGCAATAGGGACAGTCGCTGCGGAAGAAGTACCAGAGCGAGGTTTGCCCAGCAATCTTTTTCAGGACGGCCTGCATGTTCGCCTCGCGCTGATCGCCTAGTTCACGCAGCGCGAAGGTCGAGGTAGGGTTGCTGATCGTCTCATCCAGGGACGGATTGGAGCTCATCGTCCGGATGTATGCGTTTGCAAACACCTCCGACTTGTCCATCGCGAGCTTCTGGACGTACGCGTAGAGCTCCATCTTCGCCTTGTCGGCCGGATCGTCGATGGCTTCCTCGCGGATCCGGTCGATGTTCGCAGCAATCCACGCGGCCGAGCCGACCTTCGGAGCTTTCGCTGCCACATCCGCGGGGACAGTCGGCTGCTTCGTCGGCTTGGGTTTCGGCGGCTCTGGCTTCGGGTCGTGGTAGAAAAACCAACCACGCTCAGGCGGAGTCGTATGCGCGGGAGTCCCGGTTGGCGCGTCTTGCGCGTATGCCGGGGCGATCAGGCCTGCAAGGGCCAACGAGACCGAAAAGAGGATGAGATGGGCACGCATGCCCGCATGCTATTGGGCCCGGGGTGGCCACAAAGGGGGAAACGCCCCGTTATCGCCCTACCGTTTCCCGGCGGACTGCGCGAGCTGGGTTGCCAGGGATGGCAGCGCGGCCCGGAGCCGTTGGCGTCGCTCATGCAGATCAGCAGTCAGCGTCGGAATGACCGTCTTGGTCGACGTGCGCACGCGCGCACTGACCACCACGGCTTCTGTACCGCCGGTGCGAACGATCTCGGTGGAAGATGCCGCAATTCGGCAAAGGGGACAGGATCGGTCTGTTTCATTAATGCGCGCACCGGCGGAGCTGACACCACCCGTCGGAACGACATGGCGCGTATGGCATGCACTGCAGGTGACCAGGGAAAGCGTCCCGTCTTGGAGGTGGATAGCGGCCTCGACCATGCGCTCCCAATCCTGTTCACGCTGTGACGGGAGGCATGCACAAAGCGATCGGATGGCGTCCAAGACGTGCACGGACAATAGCCTCGGCGCAGGGTTGAGCGCGAGCTGCCTTTCGACCATCACCAAGAAGACGGACGCCTGTTGCTGGCTGTAGGCCGTCCGGAAGATGTCGTCCAAGCTGGTCTTGCGCCGACCGGTCTTTGCGTTGCCCACCGATTTGGCAATGCGCGTGGCATTGCTCAGTGGCAGGCCGGTAAGTTCGGCGACAAGGCTGGCGCGGATTCCGAGCACCGCCAGGTCCTCGGCCTGCTGGATGTAATTGGCTGGGTGGTAGCCAGCGAGCGACTTCGCCTGCAAAACGGTGAGCATGATCGCCGGATCGGCTAGCGACTTAGCCACCAGACGACGCGGACGCGGGGATCGGAGGTTCGTCATGACTGGAGCACCGGCGAGGACGGGGGGACATGGCATGCGGCGGCCATGCCGGCAACAGCGAGGCGGCGAGGCTCGGTAGCGCCCTGCCCTTCCAGGCCGACAGCTAGCTCGAATGCGGGCGATTCCTTGAGGCGCATCGCAATAGGATACCGCGAGAGCTGACGAATCTCCGGCAAGCGGAGTCTGCCGAGCCGAACAACCAATGCGCGATCGCCGAACCCAAACACGGAAGCCGCGGCCATGGGGTACCGTTCGGCCTCGTAGCGCACCAGCGTCCAGAACTGCTGCTGGAGCAGCTCCAGCTCCCGCGCAAAGGCGGGGTTCTCACCAAAGTACGGGTGCGCATCGGCGATCATGGCCACCGGCGTCTTGCCGGCCTCGATGCGGGCAATCGCGTCCGCCACGTCGGCCTCGACAGCCCGGAACGGACACCCGAACTCATTCAGCAGACGCCGCACTGCCGACTGGTCGAGCCGTTCCAGAACATAGAGCAGTCGCGCATTCTTGAGACGGCAGATGCTTTGGGTCGCCTCTGGGGCGACACTGGTCAGTCGGCGGACGAACGCCATGGCGGCTTCGCCGTAGCTCACGATGTCCTGGAAAAATACGGAGTCGGTAGTGCTCATGGGTCAGCGTGGTGCTCGATGTGAACAGGCTCGTCGGTTTGCGATGTCTAACTGGTTCTTAGAGAAAAGCAGTTTTAAAAGCAAAACCAGTTAGTGAACGACTTCCGAAGAGGCTGTGGATAAGTTACGAACGGTGCTGCATTGGGCTACCGAGGCGTACCAGGCCGGCGTAATGCTGCGCGGCTTGGCCCACGTTGGTCGCGTTACACACGAAGCTAGCACCGCAACTCCGGACTCCCAAGCGTGGTCGCGGACAAAGCCGGAGGCTCGGGAATAGCAGATTTCCCCCGCCAACCGAATGGCGAGGTCCGGGGTTAGACGGCGCCCGCGCGCCATGACTCGGAACAAGACGTCTTTCACAAAGGCTAGATCGACCGACCGCGGAGAAACTTCAGCAAATTTTGCTGAATCGAGCTCGAGCATGGATCCATCGGACAGCGGGATGGTCACCCTGCCCTGGGCCTCGGCCTGTTCTGCGGCCTCTGCTTCAGCGATGGCTTCCTCGACGGCTTGCGTCCGCGCCTCGACATTTGCCCGCAGGAGCGCCATGAGCCTTTCGTGGGCAGCCCCGCCGCCACGAAAGTCGACCAGGTCGATGGAGCTGGGGAGCGTTCCTTCGGCCCAAGCGCGCGCGCAGGCTTGGGCAGCGGCGAGCGGCTCGCCAACCAGTTCAGCGAGAACACTGGCCGGCAAAGACGTGGCCGTTGCGCTAGCCACAGATGGCGATATAATGTCAAGCCCTTTTGGCGTGATTAGTGTGAGAGAGACACAGCCCTTCTGTTTGACTAGCTGATGACGTGCGATTAAGCCAGCGGCACGTAGATTGTTCAGTGCTCGCTGTACGGCCGAGGGTGTCATGCCGGTAAGACTCGCCAGTTCGAAGGACGACAAGGCCGTGGTGCTCTCGCCATCGTCCAGTGGCGTGTTTTGTACCAGAGCAAAGAAAACGACGGCGGAGGCAACACTGGCGATGTGTTGGCGCACGCGGTTCAGTACTTGCAGATGATGCGCGGCGGCGCCACAGATACTCGGTTCCTGTAGGTGATGGGTATTCATAGTGTCCTCACTTTTTTGAGGACGAGCAGACCTTGACCTTGTGCGATCACACCGGTAGGATTGAACCGTTCCTAGCCAGAACGTGTTCCTAGTGTGGTTGCACCAAGTCTTCGATCGAGCCCCCGGTTGCCTCCGGGGGCTTTTTCGTTTTGGCTGTTCGTCGGTTATGTCATCGGTTTCTCTTTAGTTCCACCCAGAAGGATGGCTGGTCAGCGGTTGGCCGCTTTGCTGGAGATCCCCTGCCCTTCGGCTCTGGAGGCGTCCAGCGAAATGGCCTCGCGGTTTGTAAGACGCGTCGCACAATTGCTGCTGATCCCATGTGTGCGACACGTCGCACAATTGCTCTCGGATCGGTTTATGCGACACGTCGCACAATCCATACGCCGAACCATTTGTAAGACGCGTCGCACAATTCCCTCCCTCTCGATGTTCTGTCTGGACTTACAGGGAGATATCGAACCCCGCCTTCCGCGCTGCCTCCTGCAGCACCTTCATCAAACGCTTCGTATCCCCTTCACTCAGGTCCTTAGTCGGAATTGCGAACACGCCGTCCTTTACCTCGGCACGTAGCCTTGGTCGAGTCGTGGAATGGCCCTTGGGTGCTGGTTTGGCACTGGCCGCCACCAAGAACGCGGTTGCTTCGGCCGCTGACGGAATAGGCACCTTTCGCCGGAGCAGCTGCAGACGCTCGTGCAATTCCTTTGGCTTATCTCGCTGCATCACCGCGAGGATGCGGGCGGAACGAAACGAGACGCTTTGAACGTCCGGGTGGATATCCATGAGCTCGTCCGGGAGATTTCCGATCAACGCGAGGTTCGAGAGGTGCGATGGCGTGACCCCGAGCTGGGCCGCGACCTTGTCGCGGTTGCCGCGCCCCGCTGCATTCAGCCAATCTGCCGCCTGACGCCCGAGCTCTACGACGGACGGGTTGTCTCGGCTCTGGTTCTCGAAATACTGCAGAACCATCGCGTCCTCGTCCGAAAGGGACTCAAACACGATGGCGAGCAATGGCAGCGAGTCTTGGAGGCAGACCTGCCACCGCCGGTAGCCATAGATCGCCTCGTAGCCATCTGCGACGACGCGAACGCACACCGGGTCCACGTTGCCACCGCTCGCCTTGATCTGCTCGGCGAGGTGCTTGAACGACTCCGACCGCGTCCGGTCGTACGACGTCGCGAGGCGATTCCGGAACGGGCCAGCAGACACCAAAGATGCGTCGATCTTTTTGACGACCAATGCGTCCTGGTATCTCGCTTCGAGTTCCTTGACGCGAGCCTCCAGGCCGGCCGCCTCTCCGCTAAACAGACCGCCCATATACGAGCGGCGCTGAGAGGAGGGCGCTACCGTCGCGCCTTGAGGGTCATCGCCTCCCGGGGAAGGGGAAGGCGCATGCGTGACAGGTGGGGCACCTTGATCTGGCGCCGGAGTTGCCCCGGCAGCCGCAAGCACCGTGCCGAGGATCCCTTTGCGACGATCGCTGACCTTACTCATCGGAGGCCTCCTTCATCTGCTTAACCTGCTGCGCCCACTCGGCCTCAATTAGGCCAATCAGGCGACTGGCCAATTGATCGGAAGCGTCACGGGCACGATTAAGGGCGCGGCTGTCCACATCGTGGCTTGTGACCTCGTAGACAGAGCGCATCTGCGCCAGGGCGGACTCGAACGCCGAGGACTTCGGCAGACCCTGGTCGATTCGATACTTGCCAAACAGGTGGCTGCTGAACTCACGCACCATGTTTGCCGACCCACTGTTGTCCGATCGGGAGTGAGCGAAGACGCAAGGGCTCCACCGCTTGTTCATGCCTTTCAGACGAGACAAGGCTGTCACCAAATCGCCCGACATCGCACAGAAGTCGACGGTGGCAGAGAAGTCCGGGAAGCTCGGGGGGAGGGGGATCAGAAGGGCGTTCGCCGCCCAGAGCACGTTAAGCGCAAGGAACGAGAATGCCGGCGCCGTGTCGATGACGATGATGTCGTAGCGATCCTCGATTTCCTCCAGCGCCGCGTCGAACAGGCGATAGAAATCCGAGGCGCCCTCGACCTTGTGCATGAACGCAGAGGCAATGTGAATGTCGGCGCCCGTCATGTCGAGCGACGCCGGGATAATGTCCAGTCCATCTATGTGGGTTGGCTGCGGCTTGAGCCCCACCTTCTCACCGTCCGTACGCGCAACGTTCTCAAACAAGCTCGTCAGCGTGTGCTCCGGCTCGATCGTCTCGGGACGGAATCCCATCAGCCGGCTGAGCGTGCCTTGGGGGTCCGCATCTACCACCAACGTGCGATACCCCCGTAATGGAAACGCCTGCGACATGTGCAGCGCCACCGTCGTCTTGGTGGCCCCCCCTTTGAAGTTAGCGACCGCAACACGTGCCGTCCGCGAACCCAAGGGCTTGTGTGGTCGCACCCCCGCCAGCTCCTGTATCTTGTGGATCTCCTCCAGCGTGACGCGCGCCTGTGCGCCGGCGCCACTGGCCAGGGACAGGGTGCGTCGGGCCTCCTTCCACCGGAACTCGCTGATCCCGCCCATCTCCAGGGCCTCAAACTTCCGGAAGCTGCGCAGAACGCGACGCTCGTTCGGTTCGTTGGTAGCCTCCGCCAAGCGCTGGAGCATCGACTGACCTTCGTCAGCCCAACGGCAGAAGTCGTCAGCAGTAGCGGCCAGCGGTTCCGGCAGCTCGTCGGGTAGATCGGCGGGTAGGGCCATCGGTACCACCTCGTAGAAAATGGGTAAAAATTAACCAGCGCGTAAGCATTTTCGCGAGGCTACACCCACATTTCAGGCAATGAAACCCAAAAACGTGGGTGACGCCATGAACAAACGGCGCTCAGCGGAGACGCGGAGTATCGCGAACGAAGACGGGGTAACGCCGGCTGGCGGTTAAACCTCCTCCATTGCCGCCAGAAGCCCGTCCAAGCCAGAGCCAGCGAGATCGTCCAGATTGGCCGACTCGACGGGTTCAGGGGTCCCCTCGAGGCCGCGCTGAAGGGGCGGGGCAGGGGCATAGCCGCCATGCGATGGCAGGACGAGCGCGCCGTCCAAGCGGCGCCCCTCGAGGAAGCCACCCTTCGCCTCGACGAGGAGCCCCAGCCGAGCGAGATACTTCAGACGCGCCCCGCGGCTACGCGCCTGGAAGCGATCGAGCTCGCCGACGAGTTCGCCATCCCGGCCGTCGCGATCCCAATAGACGATCGTTCGAGGCCGCACTCGCGCGGCCTTGCCAGCTGTGCGTGCCACGGTCAGGCGCGCTTCTGGTGCGCGGCCTGCGCGGCCTTGCGCTGGGCTTCGCGATGGGCGCGGCGCGCGAGCCACAGGTAGCCCTCGGCGTTGGCCATCACCGGATCGTTCGTCACCCGTACCTCGGATCCTTTGAAGCAGCTACGGGCCGCCGGCTCGAACAGGGTGGCGCCACCGCCGGTCAGGATCACGCAGTCAATGACGTCGCCGAGATCGCGCACCGACGCCAGCACAGCGGACAGCACTTGGCGGGACACGCCGGCCGCGGCCTGGTCGATGTACTGACGATACGCGACCGTATGGACACCGATGCGGAGCTGGTCGTGACCGGCGCGGAAGGCTGCCTCTAGGCGATTGACGCTCAGCTGGGCGCCGCCGTGATTCTCAGAGATCTGGCGCGCCGCAAGTTCAAGGATACGGCCGGTCGCAGCGGGGTTCGTCTGCGCCGTACCGCCGCGTACCGAGCCGCCTTGCATCAGAACCCAGTCGACGGAGTAGAAGCCGATGTCGATGACCAACACCGTTCGGCCGTCATCCAACGTGGACTGGTCGTGGAACACCGACGCATAAGTGCCCATGGGCTGGGCCATCACGAACACACGATCGACCTGGACTGTACGCGTCGGCGAGATACGGTGCTCGCCCTTGAGGCGCTCACCCAAGCGCTGGCGAATCATCTTGCTGTCCGGGCCATCGTACTGGTCACACGGAAGGCCGGTCACCAGAATGCCCACGTGGTCATACCCCAGGCGAGCCAGGGCGGCGTAATACAGCGCCAGATACTCCGGTGACGTGATGTAGGACCGGTCGGCCTGGCGCGTAAAGCCCTGCAGGATCATCGGATCGGTACCAGCCACCCAGGGCAGCCCCTGGATGGTCACGGCCTCGCCACCACGCAGATCCGGCTCGTTGTTGAGGAGCGTCGGCGCCTGATCCAGAGGGGCGGCACCCACTGGCAGCTTGACCACGTCGACCGATTCAGAGCCCGGCACGATCCCGCAGGCCTTGAGGTTGCCATAACCGACGTCCAAACCGACGAGCGCGGGGGTGGTGGTGCAGTTTTCCATATCAACTCCTTGGGACTAAGCCATTGAATGCAGCGGACAAAACTCCGCAGCTGCGCGAGGTGGTGCAAAGGGGGATGCAGATACCGTCGCATGGGGCGGTAGGTGCCCCAAACGGGGTCGTGTTCTGCATCACGATTCAGGCGAATACCGCGGAAACCGCGTCACGACGCCATTCGACGGGCATTAGAATCTGCACCAGACGATTTCGACCGGTGAAAGGCACGCTCTGGCGAGCACGGTTACGGCTCTCGGATCGTCGGGTGACAGGAGAAAAGCGACCGCTTCGGTGCCGACTGCGGCCGCGGCCTCGACCTTCCGCCGAGCGTCGCACGGAGCGAAGCAGGCTCCGGACGCCCATGGGGAAAGAGCATCGTTCCCCATGACAGACATGGGGAACGGGGGGTATTCCCCATGTGGGAAAGGGGCGGGCAAAACCGGCTGGTTTCGCCTGATTGGGGAAAGTTGATTTCCCCATGATAGATAGATGAATGGGAACACGCCCCAAAACACGAGCCTTCTGACCCTATCCCCAGCCGAGGCCACCCAAGGGCTTGAAGAGCTGCGAGCTATCGCAGCCCACTTGCAACTTGCGGAAGCATTGGTCGAGGCCGAAGCCACAGCTCTGATGACGGCTTTCAGGGAAGCGAGGAGCGAACTTCGAAACCAGGTCGCCATACCCAATCAGGGTGAGGTGGCAGACGGCAAGGCCGGCAAGTACTCCCCACTCAATCTTGGCGTGCGCGCACACAAGGGTGGGCTGGAGATCTACTGGTTCACCCAGAACAAGTCCTCCACGGGCAGGACGGCTTATCGCTATATCCCGCTCGCGCGCGGGGGAAAGGGCGCCGGCTACGGCTACCACATGTCGGGTCTCCTGACGCACGCCCGACCCTATGAGCGAGAGCTGGTACGGGAGACCGAGCGACGCGCTGCCGCGGTACGGGCAAAGCGGGCTGCGCTGGTCGATCTTCGGAGAGCCTCCCTCCGCCTGGTCAAGCAGTACGAGGAGCAGTTGGCCAGCGACCAAGCTGCGGTTACGGAGCCGGGGTCGATCGACGCGCAGTCGTTTGGTGCCGGCCCGCTCCCGGGGTACACCTGAGTCCACATCGCAGGACGCTACGGGAACCCATGGATCACAACCGCAACATCCACCCTCTGCCGGCGTCGCCTGAGACCGCCTCAGCCACAATGTGGGCCGCCGTGGGCCAGTACCTCGGCCAACACCGGGGTCACCACGTGCCGCTCGCAGCATTGCTTCGGGCGCCGTGGCGGTGCCTCCTGAACTTGGCGAGCGGGGCGGTCGGAGAAGGCGCGCCGACGGCAACAGTCCGGATGCTTCCCGGGCGCCACGCGGCCCGGCCGGCTGAGCAACACGATTAACCAGCACGGGTGCCGATGGCCCCGCACGCGCCGTGGAACACGGTGTTCGAAACGAGGAGAGAGCAGTGACCGACAAGAATGACCACGATCAGAAGGGCGCCGAGCAGGGGGACTGGCGGATTGCCGTGGTCGGCGCCGCGCAAGCCGTGGCGAATCACATGGCGCGCAGCGAGGCCCGGGAACGCCGGGAAGCCAACTGGCGCAAGTTGAAGCGGGGTGTCTTCATCGGTCTGGCCCTGGGCGGCATGCTGTCCTACTGGATGTTCATCCGCAGCTTGGCTGGGACGCCCGCCACCGACCCAGACCCGAGCACCGATGCGGTGGCGGTGATCCCGATCGAGGGCGAGATTTCCTCGTCGTCGCGTGCCTCGGCCGACAAGGTTGTCGGCATGCTGGAGCGGGCGTGTCCCAACGCGAAGGTCAAGATCGTGCTTCTGGACATCAACTCGCCCGGCGGGTCACCGACCGAGGCGGAGCGGATGGTCGCCGCCATGGAACGGTGCCGCGTGCAGCACCACAAGCCGGTCTACGCCCTCATCAACCAGATGGGAGCTTCGGCGGCCTACATGGTGGCGATGCACGCCGATCGCGTGTACGCCGGGAAGTACTCGGTAGTCGGTTCGATCGGAGCGATCATGCGTTACCTCGACGCGAGTGAGGCCGCGGCCAAGTTCGGCCTGACCGAGCACGTCTTCCGCTCGGGCGTGCTCAAGGGCGGTGTTTCTACGTGGTCGAAGACGTCGGCCGAGGACGCGGCCCTGAATACCGAGATGGTCAAGGAACTGGGCAACGCCTTCGTCGATGACCTGATGGCGACGCGTGGCGCGCGCCTCCATGCGAGTCGCGAGGAGATCGCCTCTGGCCGGATCTGGACGTCGGATCAGGCGCTGGCGATGGGCCTGATCGACAAGCAAGCGGTCTTCGAGGAGCTGAAAACCACCGAGTTCAAGGGCCTTAAAGTGTCCCGTTACGACAGCCGTCCGCCCGTGACGCGCCTGCTGGGTCTGGAAGAGACGCTGCGATCGGTCGTGTCGGACGTGCTCCAGCCGAGGTTTGAGTGATCGCCCGGAGCGAGCAAGACTACCTGCCGGCCACAGCGTTGGCGTCGCTGGGCTTCTGCGAGGTGAAGCTGCTCAACGAAGTGCGCTTCGGAAAGCAGTCCACAGCCACGCAGAAGGCCGCGGCGGGGGCCGGCATCGAGGAGCACGAACGCTTCCACCAGGTGGTTTCGGCGCTCCACAACCAGCCGAGGCCCGCACAGGACCGCCGGTGCTTCATTGCCACGGCGATGTGGGGCTCGGCCGATCCACGCACCCAGCAGCTGCGGGACTGGCGTGACCGGGTGTTGCTCACGCACGGGTTTGGACGGGGCGTAGTGCGTGCCTACTATGCAATCAGCCCGTGGATGGTCAGGCTCATGGAGCGCTGTCCAGGGCTGCGCGTCCCTGCCGAGCGCGTCCTGGAATGGGTACGGCGCGCCCTGGTTGGGTGAGAATCAAGGAGGAATCGACGATGGCAATCAAGAGCGAGTTGACCGCGGTGACGATGCGAGTGGAGCTGACCGATACCCGAGACCTAGTGCTGTTCGAGGAGCAGGACCGGGCTGAGCGACAGTACCGGCGCATCCACGGGGCGCTGATGGATGCGAAGAGCCGTCGGACGGCGACCGAGACCCAGGCGCAGGTGGATCAGGCCGGAGAGTTCATCCTGTCGGTAGCAGACGCAGGCCGCGCGACCGTGAAGTCGCTCCAGTCCCAGATCCTCGCCATCCGTGAGGAAAACGACCAGAGCCGAAAGGTGACCGGCTGGCGGCTGGCTGCACTGGGCGATGTGGATATGGTCCGCGAGAAGGCGCAGTACGTCCTGGGCGTGCATGCCAACGCTGCGCTGGCGGGCCGGGCCATCACCGATACGGCGCTCGCGACCGCGTGGGAGACGCACGGCGTGCTGGTCGGGCACGGTTTTGATCGTCTGCACAAGACGGCCCACTGGCTCTACGCCTACCACCAGGAGCGGCGCCGGGCGTGGCTCTCCCGACTGACCGCGATCACCGGCATGGACGGCAAGTCGCTTGCGGACGCGGACGTGACGTGGGAATCGGAGTCGGCACAGCGCACCCACTGGGTCGTAAGCAACCTCCCGTCCGGATGGGACGCGGCCATCCCGAGCGAGGAGGAGTGAGGTGGCCACAATCCTCTTCCTGCTTTGCCTGGCCGCCGCTTTTTTCATCTACAGGGCGGACGTGGCGCGCCGGGCCGTGCGCGAGGGCAGCCTGGCCCGGTACGAGCGCCTGGAGCGAGGCCGTATGCCCTCCGTGATCGCCGATGGGCGCCTTATCCTGTCCGAGACCTACCACCGGACTGATATTCCCCGTCGTCTGGGGGCTCGATTCGACCAGGTGTTCCTTGGAACGGACGGTCTGCTGTACGTGGTGGACACGAAGCGGCGCGGCCGGCGGGCGGTGTACGGGTACGACCAGATCGAGCTGTCCGTCCAGGCGGCAGTGCTGCGGCATGGGCGCGTCCCGGGAGCGGATGCTCCTGTGGCCCCCTTTGGTTGGATTCGACTGGTCTGCCAGGGCTCGGTGAGCTACGAGCGGGTGCGCCTGCTGGACGATGAGGCGCTGGCCCAGCTGCATGCGCGCTACTTCGCCGTGCTGCGCGGACAGGTGCAGCCGTGCGGGCCGTCGTCACCGGGCGTGTGCCGTAAGTGCGCCTTTATGTCCCGCTGTGAGACTGGGAAACGAATCGTCGCCACCGGACGGCGCCGAGCGGCCTGATAGGTCGGCAGGTGGGGCGGGAGAAGGGCCGGGCAACTGGCCCTTTCTTTTTGCCTGAACTTTGATCCTCTTCGGTCGGGGCGATAGTCGATGCGCTCCCACCGTCAACAGGCCCGCCATGAACACCCCCGAACCCACCGCGCCCGCTTCCCCTGATTCACTCCCTGAACCCCGCGTGGAGATGGTCTGCGCCCAATGCGGCGGCACCGACGTCGTGATGGAGGCGGCGGTGCGCTGGGACGTCGACGCGCAGGACTGGTACAGCACCACGATCTACGACAAGAGCGGTCATTGCGAGGACTGCGACGCCGACGTCCGGCTCGAAGGCCGCGAGCTACCTTCCTTGGCTTCCCTTGCCACCTACACCGTGTTCGTGCGCCAAGCCGATGGCCGGGGAACGACCCACGTCTCGGCGCACGAAGCCGCGTCTCCGGAGGATGCCGAGCAGCTCGCCTTGGCCGAGACGGCCTCCGACTGGGGTAGCTCACTGGAAAGCCTGGTGGTGCACGGCGTGATCGCCGGCGACGTGGAGATCATCAGCTGGGACAACAACGAGTGCCAGTAACGCCGGCGCTACCCGCCGATTACCTCTGTGGCTGCCCGCGTAACCCGGATGGCTCCCGACAGCGCCGGTGCGAGGAGAGTGCGAATCCCTGGCACGACTGCGGCCAGTTCACGCGGGCGGAGACCCTCGGCAAGGCCGTGTCCGGTGACGGCTTTGCGTGGCAGGGTCACCGCTGGATCGTGGTTCACGCCACACCGAACTGGGTCTATGCCAAGCCGGTGGGCTGCTGATCGTTGGTGCCGTGGAACATTATCCGCGTTTGGGCATGCAAGTAATTGATGCAAGGGGAGAAAATAACTCGTGAAACATCGCAAGTCTGTGTTTCACGGGTCGGCCTTGTTTCCTCCGTCGCATCACGACGGGCGGTGCGCGTGTTTGTAAGTGATTGGAAGTAGAGCAAAAGGAGCGCCACTTCGCGTGGCCGCCGCCGTTCGGTGGTGGCGAGTACGCCTCGGTCGCCCGGAAGCGCCACCCGTGCGAAGGTATGAGTTACCGATTACCTTAGTCACACCTACTGGTGAGAAAGTCCATGGCCGACACCGACAACCGCACGTCGATCTACATCCGCGCACACCTGTCCGCGCTGCTCGGGAGCGGGCGTGTGCCGGCGAAGACGATCTCCAAGCGACTCGATCGCGTGGTCGCCCGCTACAACGTCCTGGTGAAGGAGTCACTACCACGCCGACTGGAGCTGACCCCCGCCGAGCTGGTGTTGCTGGCCGACCTGGTGAGCGCCACAGACCTGGCCGAACCGGACTATGCGCTCATCCTCCCAGTGAAGCTGCAGCAGATGGCAGACCGAGGCGAGAGTCACGGTGCGGACGCCGGCGGCCTGGCCTATCGTCTTCGCGCCCTCAAGCTGGGCGAACTGCTGGCGGTGATCGACTTGGTGGAGCAGTTCATTGGCGAGGTGGACGTCGTGGACAGGGCGGCGGCGAAGTCGTTCCTCGCCCAGCGGGCCTGACAAGCCGGATCGCCAGCGGACGCAGGATCGCGGCAATAGGTTCGATGCGGGCTGCGGGATTGATGGCATCTTTCGGGCGCGATGGACAGGGGCACTCTGGCATTCCCTTCCTGCCTCCGGAGCGCCGCATGTCCACCCCATCGTTCCAGTTCAAGAGCCTGCGCGAGTTCCGGCAGCTGTCCGAAGAGACGCTGTGCTTCATGGCTACGCTCTACATCGACGGCGTTCGGGTGGCCCAGCTGGAGAACCGCGGGACGGGCGGGCCTACCTCGGTGATGCCCGTGAGCAAGGACGCGAAGATCCGTGAGCTCATTGAGCGCGCGCAGGCCTTTGCGTTGACGCAGACGTGGACCTACGCGGGCGCGACCCACAACCACGCCTCCCTCGACAGCTACCTCGATTCGTTGGTGGAAGACGAACTGACGCGCCGCGACCTCGATCGCCAGTTCAAGCGGCACATGAAGGTGCACTGCCTGTTCCTGACCTCCGAAGGCCTGTTCACCTTTCCTCGGCCGTACACCGCGGCAATCGGGGACGCCATTCGACGCAAGCACGGGAGCGACGTGCGGGTGCTCAACGAGCTGCCGGAAGCCGAGGGCAAGGCACTCTTCGAGAAACACGCGGCCGAGCAGTAGTCGCTCATGGTCGATACCGGACAGCCGTGCGACGCCATGCCTTGGCGCGCCGGCACCGGAATCCCGCCCAACTTCCGCGCGGCCCGGTCTACCGCATCCTAATCCCCGACTTCCACCTGCCGGAGACAACCATGCCCACCGCCGCCTTGCTCACCATCCCCGCGCTGCGTGCCATCGTCGAGCAGACGCTTGATGCGAAGGTCTTCTACCAGGACGAGTTCGAGCGGTCGTGCCGCCCGACGTGGGATATCGCCATCCCGGCCAGGGAGCTTCGCCTGCCCGATCTGATCCAGGCCGCCGGCATCGCGCTGGACGTGCAGAAGGAGCAAGTGAGTCAACTGAAGGAGGCGCTGGCGGCTGGTGGGCGCGGCGCCTGGGCGATCGTTCGGCGCGCCAAGCCCAACGGAGGCGAGTGGTACCTCACCCTCATCTGCGACGGATTCGGCGAGGTGCACGGCCGGTCGGACGGCTGGACCGACGTGCCAACGTTCGCCGCCGTGGTCGACAGGATGGTTGGCATGGAGGTCTACCGCTTCCGGCACGTCGTAGAGACAGAGCGCACTCGCGCGGCGTGTGCCGCCGCCCTCGCATCGCTGCAACTCAAGGTCGGCACGCGACTGCACAACGTCCGCGTGGCCGGAACGACGTACAGCTCGGCGCTCGTTCAGTCCATCCACGACGAATCGGGCTCGGTCACGCTGCACCTGACCAAACGCGGTTCGGCCAAGCGGTACGAGGCAACCGTCCCGGCGACGCGCCTGACCGGCGAGCCCTCACAGCACCGCGGCCCGAATGTGATCGTCAACGGCGCGGTCCGGGCGGCGTGACGTCCATGGACAGCGCGATCGCGCATCCGCTCTTCGAGCACGTCGCATCCGCCTATGCCGACAGCGACGAAGGCCGGCTGGACAACGCGACCTTGTATCGCGCGGTCGCCGATCGGGCAGGGATCAGCGAGACCGCGCGCCGGGCGCGTGCGCCGATTGGACGGGCAGGGCAGTTGCACAGTCGTGTCGAACGCGCAATTCGGTGGCACACCCAGACCCTCAAGCATATGGGCGTGCTGCGCAGGGTGGAGGGCGAGCGCGGCGTGTGGGAGTTGGTGGAACGCACGCGCAAGGGTCTGCACGTGCCGGCGGTGCCGGTGAAGCTGGTGGCGTTCTCCACCGACCTGGGTGTCGCGATCTGGGGAGACAACACCGACATCGTCACGCGACTGGACGAGCCGGTCCACCTGGTGCTGACGTCGCCACCGTACCCGCTTCGCAAGCCGCGGGCCTACGGCAACGTGCCGGTGTCCGAATACGTGGACTTCATCGTCCGGTCGATCGAGCCGCTGGTGCGCACGCTCGCCAGAGGTGCGTCGCTGGCCATCAATTTTTCCAACGACGTGTTCGAGCCGGGCAGCCCGGCCCGCTCGACGTACATCGAGCGCGTCATCATCGCGCTGGAGGATCGCTGTGGCCTGCATCTGATGGATCGCCTTCCTTGGGTCAACCTGAGCAAGGCGCCCGGTCCGATCGCCTGGGCCTCGAAAGAGCGCATCCACCTCAACGTCGGTTACGAGCCCATCGTGTGGATGTGCAATGACCCGCGCGCGTCGTTTGCGGACAATCGCCGGGTCCTTGAGCCGCACACGGACAAGCATCGGCAACTGATCGCCGCCGGCGGTACCGCGACCGAGGTCGACCACTCGGATGGTGCCTACCGCCGCCGAGCCGGCGCTTTCGGCCACCAAACGGCCGGGCGTATCCCGAAGAACGTCCTGATGCGTGGCCACCGGTGCGCCGACGCGATCGCCACCCGGATGGATGCTGGCGCCCTCGGCGTTGCTGCGCACGGCGCGGTCATGCCGACGTCGGTTGCGGACTTCCTGATCCGCTACCTCACCGAGCCTGGCCAGCTCGTCGTCGATCCCTTCGGCGGGAAGGGAACGACCGGCCTGGCCGCCGAACGCGCTGGTCGGCGATGGCTGGTTTGCGACCGGGTGCTCGATTACCTGCGTTCGGGAGGGGAGCGATTCCGGGGCCAGCCCGGATTTGAGATGCCAGAAGCGCTCGAGCAGTGGCCGCGAGCTGCCTAAGCACTCGGTGGGCCTGCCTGCGGCTACTTGGCACAGACCTCGCTGCCAATCGGGAACGATCTTCTGAATGGGGCATGCCCGGTAAAATGGAGGTGTAGCAACCACCCGAGCCGCGCCATGGCAATTCTCAGCATTGCAGCATTGATTTCAGCCTTCGCTCTAGGGCATCTGGCTGCGCTTCGATTTCGCCGAACGGCGCCGGTACTCCGGCGAGGTGTGTCCGCGCTCAGCGGGCGAGTACTGCCTCCTCCGCTACCCCTGTTGGCGCGGTCAGACCGCGCCGGAGGCTTGGATTTCCTTGCGTTGGCTCGCCAGCGTCGCTACGAAGCCATGGGTATCGCGGCCGAGTTCATCCCCGCAGGGCACTGGCGCAGCCAGTAGGCGACGGGCCGCGACGCTAAATGCTGCGTGCCGCGCGCTGGAGGCGCCCGTCGACAGCTTGAGTCCGCATCCGTTCATTCGTCCGGTTCGAGTAGCGAAATGCACCCGTCCTCTCCGGACAGAGCAATCCGCGTGACCGCCATCCAGGAAGTGCAGGATCGTCCTGGCCACAGGCGCGCGAAATGGCCCGACAACTTCGGTCGGCGAGGTTGTCGGAGACGATGGTGGCCTTCCACGACCTCGGATCCATCATGGCCAACAACTACTGCGTCGCGACCGTCCTGACTTTCCTGCCGAAGCACCACCTGACGGAGGCCCATCGACTGGCCTTGTGCGCATGCAACGTCGCGGTCGTGGATACGGACGATTCGGAGAGCCTGTACCTCTTTACCCGGGACGGTGAAGGTCCATGCGACCTGGAACTGCCAGACGGGTTGCCGCTGGTGGAAGCGTGGGAGGCCTTCCTTGAAGAGACCGGGTTGGACGGATGCAGCCAAGAACCCTTCACCAGCGCCCTGCGCGAGTGCATGGGCGGTGGTGGTGCGGACTGGACGCAGATACTCCAGCTCGTTCTGCGGGCACTCCCGGACGCTGACATCCCGCACATCGACGTGCAGGGGAGCTACTGGTGCGACAAGGAGCGCCGAGGGGAGTTTGGCGGCTTCGCGCTGCGCGTCACCAGAACAGACGTGGTAGTGCAGGAGAGCGCGCAGCAGTTCTTTGATCAGCTAGACCGACGCCAGCAGCAGTCGTGCACCACGGAAGCGACCTCGCAGCAGCGTTCGGTCGAGCAAGCGTCCGAAGGAACGGAGCAGGCCGAAGCAGGGGAGGGTGGCGCCCGTGTTGGGTGAGCCGCTGGTCGACAAACCAAGCCCGGCGTGCCTGGCGCCGGACGTCGGGACACTTTTCGAATACGACGGCGCCGAGTATCGGTGTACCGGATGGCTACGCCCGGCCGAACCACCCATGTCAGGGCAAGGGTGGGCCAAGGTCATCAGCGAATTACTCTACGAGAGCGCCTACCAGCGTGACGGCGTTCGATTCCAATGGTGCCTGCGAGAGGAAGCGACCCACGTCTCCGGAAGCGGCGTGTGCGGCTGCCTCGCCGAGATTACGCGCATCCGTGTGACCGGCCAGGTCGAGCAGCCGGCCGACGTACTTGAGAGCGAGCGAGCGATCGCCAGGGCGCTGGGTCGTGAGGGTCGGATCGTCAGCTAAGGACGCCACAGACACGGACGATCTTTAGCGGACTCGATCACTCTTCGGCGCGGCGTAATCTCTCGGAGCAGGGTGCGGATCTCGGTCCATCTTTGGCCTGGTTCCAGTGAGGCCACGATTCGGACGTCACTTCGCCGGATCGCCCCATGGCCGACCACATCGCTCTCGCCACCAATCCACCGCCCACCGCAGCCGTTCGAGCACAGACAGCCGCGGTCGCCGGCATCGCCGACGGCATACTGACGCCAGCCGAGCGGCAGGCTCTACGTGACGCGTTGGCTGGTCGCCACGTCGTGGTCTGCTTTGGCGGCGGCGTTGATTCCACGGCTATGCTCGTGGCGCTGTACGCAGCAGGCATCGTTCCCGGCGTGATTGGCTTCGCCGACACGGGGGGAGAAAAACCAGAGACACTCGCGCACGTCGACGCGATGAGCCGCATCCTCGAGACTTGGGGCTGGCCGCCGGTCACCGTGGTGCGCAAGACGCCCTTGCCGTCGACGGGTTACGCGGACCTATTCGGGAACTGCCTCGCCAACGAAACGCTACCGTCCCTGGCGTTCGGCATGAAGAGCTGCTCCATCAAGTGGAAGCAGGGACCACAGGATCAGTGGTTGAAAGGCGTCAAGTCCGGCCCGAACGCGCGGCCTGCCCATCCGATGTGGCTGGAGGCGAAGGCCACCGGTCAGCGGATACTGAAGCTGATCGGCTATGACTGCGGCCCCGCGGATCGCCGGCGCTCGGGCAGTTTGGCGTCCACAGGCGACGATTTCGACTACGCCTATCCCCTGCAACTGCTGGGGTGGGAGCGGCGCGACTGCATCAGGGCGATCGCCCAGCTACTTGGCCCCGAGCGGGTGCCAATCAAATCCGCCTGCTTCTTCTGCCCCGCCTCCAAGGCGTGGGAGTTGTTCTGGCTTGCCGCGCACCACCCTGACCTGATGGAAAGAGCACTCCAACTCGAGCGCGTCGCGCTGACCGGACGGCATAGCCGCTTCGACGAAGTAGAGTTCGGCGACTCGTGGGAAGCCCTGGTCAAGGGTGCAGAGCGGTTCCCCAGCTCAAGGACAACCGTCGGCCTCGGCCGCAGCTTCGCGTGGAACCATTGGGCACGAATCAACGACGTCGTCGATGACGCGTTCCGGGTCCGCCGCGGCGAAGATGATCGCGCCCGCTTCCTGGCATCCGTTGACCGCATGCGTGACGGGGGCAATGCGCTCGACGCTCGTGGTGAACCCGTGCGCCCGGGGCCTCCTTCATAGGCGACGGGCCGGTGGGTACGAATGAAGCCGTTCGCGGCATGCTCGGCATGGTGGTGGAGCCGCTGTCCCTCTTCCGATTGTGATGGCCACCACGTGCGCGGCCTCCGCGAACACGGTCGCTGAAAGCGTTTCGCGCGTCCGCAAGCGACGGCGCCGAGTGAACGGACGTCTGAGGCGCCGAAAGGCTCGCGATGTTTGCCTGGGCGTGGCACATCGGACGCTAGGGCTTCGACTTTCGGAGCCTCCCATGACACCCACTCGCCTGATCGCCACGGACCCTTCCGTCGCCGAGCTCCTCGCCAGTGATGCGACCGTCGCCGTCGGCGTCTCTGGCGGGAAGGACTCACAGGCCGTCGCGCTCGCGGTGGCCCGTCACCTGGATGCGATCGGTCACGCAGGACCGCGCGTCCTGATCCACGCGGATCTCGGGCGCGTCGAGTGGCGCGACTCTTTGCCGGTTTGCGAGCGCCTGGCGCGCCACTTGGGGTGGGAGCTGATTGTGGTTCACCGGGCGGCCGGCGACATGCTCGATCGTTGGGAATCGCGCTGGGTGAGTCGCTCCGAAGCATACGCCCGACTGGAGACCGTGCTGCTCACCCTGCCATGGAGCACGCCCGCCTTGAGGTTCTGTACAGGCGAGATGAAAACGGATGTCATCGCACGCGAGCTGCGCCGGCGCTTTCCGACGGGCCCCATCGTGTCCGTCGATGGCGTGCGCGCCCAGGAGTCGAGCGCACGCGCGCGCAAGCCGGTGACCTCGCCGGCGGCGAAGCTGACAAGGAAGGGGCACGTCGGCGTCAACTGGCACGCCATCTTCCCGTGGTCGATCGACGACGTATTCGCGGAGATTGCCGACGCCGGCCTGAAGCCGCACGAGGCCTATCGCGTTCACGGTGCATCGCGAGTGTCCTGCGGCTTCTGCATCATGGGGTCGCTTCCGGACCTGACAATTTCCGCGCGCCTCGCCGAGCACCTGGACACGTACCACGCCATGGTCGACCTGGAGTGTCGCTCAACCTTCTCCTTCCAGAGCAACCGCTGGCTCGGCGACGTGGCACCCGAGCGGCTCACCGAGGATCTGCGCGTGCGTCTGGCGGCGGCAAAGGTCGCGACCGCCGCGCGCAAGGCAGCCGAAGCGACGATTCCGGACGAATTGCTGTTCGGCGGTCTCGGTTGGCCCTCACGCATGCCGACCATCGGCGAGGCCGACGCGCTCGCGGGCGCGCGTCGCTCCGTCGCCGCCGCGGTGGGTCTCAACGCACAGTACCTCTCAGGCGAGGCGGTGCTGGCCCGATACGAGGAACTGATCGCCGCGCGAGATGCGTCCAGTCGTGCCGCCGCGTAACACCGGAGGTCGCCGACTCCATGCTGGAGCGTGTGGACGCCTTCCTTGCGCGCATCGACGGCGCACCGCTCGCATAACGCCACTTGCAGACCGGGATGTTTCCGGGTCCGGCGACGGCACCACTGCCATAACGTAACGGTTCGTGCCAATCAGGCCCAGTGACGGCCTCGACAGGAGGATGCAATGGCTGCCAGCAACCCCGACCTGCGCAGGAGAGCCGTGTTCCGCTCGCGCGTTCGCCAGATGTTGCAGGCCGGCTATTCGGTCTCGCGCATCGCCAAGGAGACGGGCAAGTCGCTCGTGCACACCACCCGGATTGCCCAGCAGGAGCTGGACGAGATGGGAGTGGAGACGCATGCGCCCACGACACAGGGGTCCGCCGGAGCCCAGCCGGATCTGATGAGATCTTCGACGAGTGGCGTCGGGCCTCAAGATGGAGGTCGATCCACCGACATGAGTACCTCGCCATGACTGGCTCTACGACCACCGCCACCGATCTGCTGACCATCGCTTTATTTGCCATGGCCGCGGAATTGGTCGAAGGAGCGGTGGCATGACGATCGCAGCCAGCCTCGCCGGCGCCTCGGAGATACCCATCGCGGTCGGTGAAACCTACGTCCTCGATCACGGGGACTGGAAGGAGAAGGTTTGCGTGCGCGCCATCCAGAAAGCTGGGCGCGGCCGAGCGGTTCACTACGTGCCCGTCGAACGCGGTTACTTCGCCGGCAAGCTACCCGAGAGGGAGTTTCAGCGCGCGGCCTGCCGTGCGACGACGGCATAGGTAACACGCCCTGCACAGGAGAACTCAATGAACCGCGTATTCATCGACATGGACGGCGTCATCGTGGACTTCAACAAGTTCCGCGACGAGCGCGGACTGACGGGAGACCAGGTGAAGGTCATGCCCGGCGCGTACCTTCAGATGCCCGCGATCTCTGGCGCCATCGACGCGGTGAGAAGCCTGATCGGGATGGGTTACGAAGTCTGGCTGGCCACCAAGCCGCCCACCGGCGTGGCGCACGCCTACAGCGACAAGGCCGCGTGGGTATTTGCACACCTGCCGGAGCTGAAGCGCCGCCTCATCGTGACCCACGACAAGGGGCTGCTGGGCGACGAGGGTGACTTTCTGTGCGACGACAGGCCGCACAAGGCCAACTGCGAGGCGTTCCCCGGGAGACTGCTGCGGTTCGTGGACGGTTTCCACTGGCCAGAGGCGCTCGCCGTGCTTCGCCGCAACTCGCGGCAAAGCGGCGGTAGCGCAATGCAGTCCAGGCAGGACGCCGCCCGGTGGCGCGCCATCCGCCAGATGGATGGCGCCACCATCTCCAGCCTGCTCGGGCCGCGTGACGGCCGTTGTCTGGAAAGCGCAGACGCTGCCGTGGACGCGTACATCAGCGCTTCCAGCGCGGGTCTCACGGAGACGTGCAATGGCTGACCGAACCAAGATTGAATGGTGCGATTCGACGTGGAACCCATGGATCGGTTGTACCAAGATCTCGCCGGCGTGCGATTTTTGCTACGCCGCGGTCAGTGCACCGGCGCGGGCGCTGGGCGTGGAGTGGGGGTCGGGCCGATCACGCCGCCGCACGTCCGCATCAAACTGGCACCTGCCGCTGCGTTGGAACGCGCAGCCCTACGTTCTATGCGAGACGCACGGATGGCGCGGAGAGCGTCGTGAACTGCGATTCGGCTGCAGCTGCCCGCACGGAGGCTCCGACGACAGCTGCGTCGTCAGCGCGGCGCGGCGCCGGGTGTTCTGTGCCTCCCTGGCCGATGTGTTTGACAACGAAGTCGATCCGCAGTGGAGATCCGACCTGTTGGACGTGATCGACGCCACGCCGAATATCGACTGGCTTCTGCTGACAAAGCGCATCGGCAACGTGACCCGGATGCTGACCGACCTGCGCGATTCCGAGGCCCGCAGCCGGTCGTGGTCTCGACTGGACGCCTGGATTACCGATCGGGATCCGTGGCCGAACGTCTGGATTGGCGCGACCATCTGCAACCAGGCGGAGGCTGACCGCGACATCCCGAAGCTTCTCGAGACACCCGCGGCCATGCGGTTCTTGTCGATGGAGCCGCTTCTCGGGGCCGTCGACGTCAGGCGCTGGATGGGTGAAGCGGTTGGCGGGTCCACGCACCGCCTTTCGGGAGAGAACTTCGACCGCTGTGACCTGACAGGAGCGCCGCTGGAAGGGATCGACTGGGTAATCGTCGGCGGTGAGAGTGGCGCGCGGGCACGGCCGATCCACCCGGATTGGGCGCGCAACCTGCGTGACCAATGCGCCGGGGCGGCCGTGCCGTTCCTGTTCAAGCAATGGGGCGAGTGGCGGACAGCCCGCGATGTCGGCGAGGCTTCGAGCTACCCGTGCCTGGTCAGCAATCGGGCGAAGTTGCCGCCCGGGCATCCGGCGCGTGACACGACAGTGATGTCCGGCTGCTTTCACCTCCCCCACCAGGTGCAGTCCACTATCGACGGCGTCGGCAAACACGCCCACCTGGACTGCGCCATGTTCCGTGCTGGCAAGCGTGCCGCTGGCCGGTTCCTCGACGGGGTGGAGCACAACGGCTATCCGATAGGGGGCATGGTGAGAGAGGTTCTGACAGCGTGAAGGCACTTTCGATTCTGCAGCCGTGGGCGTGGCTGATCGTCCACGGCCACAAGGACGTCGAGAACCGGCGATGGCAGACGCACGTGCGCGGAGACGTCCTTATTCACGCTGGGAAGCGATGGGGCCAGGAGCAGCGAGCGGATCTCGAGTTCGTACGCGAGGCCTTCCCCGAGATCGCGTTGCCAGACACCTTTGCGCTGGGCGGAATCATCGGGGCTGCGCGGATCGTGGATTGCGTGTCATCTTCCGACAGCCCCTGGTTCTTCGGCCCCTTCGGGTTCGTTCTACAAGGCGCGCGTCCCGCGCCGAGGTTCATCCCTTGGAAAGGGCAGCTCGGCTTCTTCGAGGTGCCCCAGTCTGCCTTCCTTCCCTCCGATACTGGCTCCTGAGGAACCCTCATGCCGATCACGCCGCGTCAAGAACGTGCCGTTGCGTCGCTGCTGGATCAGCGCGGCGCGCGGTTCCGCCGACAGGACCTCGCAGAGGTGCTCTACCCCTCGACGCGGCCGCGAAGCCGAGAGGTGGCGAGCGACCTGGCGGCTGAGGTGCTTCGGCAGCTGGCGCGCAAGGGCGTCGTCGTCAAGGCAGGCCATGTGCACTGGCGCCTGGTTGAGCGCCACCGGACGCTGATGGACGGCCGCACGGTGCCCGAGCTGCCGGAACCAGTGACCATCACATTGAAAGCGACGACGCGCACGCCCGACAAGTGGCTGCTGGTCGACCAGGAGACAGGAGAACGATGGCGAGCCATGCCCAACGGGGCGTGGACGCGGGCGGAGCCGGAGGCAAAGACGCGTGGCTGAGGTACGGGACGCCGTCCTGAGACGGTTGCAGAAGATCCTCGCCCTGGCCGAGCGCGGGGCGCAGGGCGAGCGCGAAACGGCGCAGGCTCACCTGGAGAAGCTCCTGATGCACCACGGCCTGTCCATGGAGGACTTGTTGTGCGGCGACGCGGGATGTGCCGAGCTGAGCAAGTTCGAGGTGGCCGGCCGGATGGAGACGCGCCTGCTTCGCCAGGTGGTGGCCATGGTCACCGGAACCTTGGATATCCGGCAGTTCCGGCGCGGCCGATCGCAGCGGCATGTCGCGTTCATGCTGACCAGCGCCCAGTACGCCCAGGCGAAGCTTGCCTTCGCGGTGACGCGCCAGGCCCTTGAACGGGAGATGGAACTGACCTTTAAGGCCTTCGTTCAGGTCAACGGGCTCTACGCCTACGAGGCGCCGCCAGAGGAGGCCGAACCTCTGACACCTGAGCGCGTCGAGACGATGAAGGAGCTTCTGGCGCGCATGAACACGATCGAAAAGGTGCCGCTCCACAAGGCGATCACATCCGGCTGACGCCCAGCGCGTGGACCACAACCACGGGGATCTTTGGCACTGACGCTCCAGGCGCAGGTTGCCAACCAACCACCGGACCGCTGGAGATCGCCATGCGCACAGACCTCGCCTACTTCATCCTCGACGGAAAGCCGCTGTGCGACTGCCAGTGCAACGCCTACCACGATCGACTGCGCGCGGCCGGGTCACCGCGCTGCGAGGGGCCGGTTGCAGAGCAATTGGAAAAGTTCGCCGCGCTGGCAGCCCAGTTCCCCGGGCGCATTGCGCTCGGGCACGGTGCGTGCCCGACCTTGCTGGGCGTTCTGAGACAGTGAAGACTGCCGCTTAGACTACGCAGCGTCCTAGGCGGATGTCGGATCTCGATTTCGCATATGGGATGATCTGGGCATTCAACCTGGTTTGGGCGCAGACCCCGGAGAGGACAGCATGGCGAAGTCACGGGACAAGGTGCAGCAAGAGGGCTTCTGGGATGAAGAAGTAAAGAAGCCCGCACACGACGACGTGGTCGTTTGGGTCGACGACAACGCCGGCCTCGTACTGCGCAGGGCCTTTCCTGAGCTGTTCGGTCCGCAGTGGACCACCAGTGACGTGGAGTGGGCGATGGATCCTGCGCGGCAGGCCAGGGCGACCGCCGAGGTCGAGGCCTTCATGGAAGCCACGCCTCGCCCCGAGCCTCGGGTCAAGCGGACAACGTGGGAGAGGGTTCTTCGCGATGAAGATCTCGGGCCGCGGCGCTATGCCCGCAGCGTCGGTTTTGCAGACCTCATCATTGAGGCGGAGCGGCCGAAGATCTTCGTGGAAGTTCCTGAGCCCTTCGATCGCAGCCGACCGGACGCGGTGAATATCACGTTGGGCTGGAATCGCATCGGCGGCCACTATGGCGTGCTGATTGAGGCGAAGACCGAGCTACCGACACGCGGTGAGCTGATTCGGCAGCTGCGTCACTACGGGACGGTGTTTGGCGGACCGATGGTGGTGGTGTCGCCCGACGATAGCTACGCGAAGCTGCTCAACGCGCAGGGCATCCGGTTCGTACAGTGTCCCCGCGTTCCGGCGTGAGGCGGCACGTCGACACTGGACCGAATGCGAAGCGTGCTCGGGCAACTCGGCACGCGAATCTTCCGGGTAACCATTTGCGCTCTTCGCTGGAAGGTCTTCCTCAACCGGTTGCCTGAGACCGTCAGCAGGTACAGCGATGAACCGGCAATTAAGTGCGGGTCGCGATGCAACCATGAAGCCGCACGACATCACTCCGGTTCGTCAATCTGCTCCAAGCAAAGGCAGCCTTCTTCATCGAGGCCAAGGCTTCGAAGGTGATTCCTTCGACCGCAAACAGGGCACATGAAGTGCAGGCCGAAAGCATCGAGGTTTGCCTCGGCACCTCCCGTGAACTCCGGGAACTCAGAACGGCAACGGACGCACACCCACATGCCGGTCAGTGTATGTCCTGACTTGTGATAGCTGCGTTCAGGCGCAGCGATCAACATCGTTGGCCTTCACATTCGCAACCCTGAAACCACGTCTTCCCGAGGAACTGTTCCTATGTTTCGGGGCGACCGCGACCGTCTACCGTGGTGGGAACTTCACCACCGACCCCAGGCCATGTCTTCGACCACAAGCCCGAAGGATTCCACCCCGGCTACCGCACCGCGCCGTCCGCGCCGCTTCACCCTCAAGCTGGCCGAGCTCGCCAATGGGCGGTGGATGTCAATGCAAAGTGACTCGATGGGCGGATGGGCCAGCACGGAGGCGAAGGGCAACGGCCTTTACGGCCCCGGCCTACTCGACCAGCACTTCGGCACCACCGTCAATTACGGCGCCCTCTTCACTTACCTGTTTCGACGCTTCGGGTTTCCCAACCGAGGCTCGGACGACTACAAGGAAATCGCCTGCTACGCGCTCACGACTCCACTTCCGGACATGGTGATGATGGTGTCGCCGTCCGTTGGCGAGTGGCCGCGCCTGTCGATCAAGTTCGTCGTGACGCTGGAGGCCTGGGACGCGATGGAGCGCGCGCCGCGACGCAAGTGGGCGCAAGACCTGGCCGCATGGGTGGAAGCCCAGGGTCCGCTGCCGAATTGGATGGACGAGTGGCTCGACATCTGGCGCACGAAGCCCGGGATCGCCGAGTTCGCGACCGGTGACCGATCGGACTGGGTCGAGTCGATAACGGACATGCACTTCGTTGGGATCGAGGTGAAAGACCGCCCCGCGCATTGGAGCGACGAGTTGTACGGGCTCTTTTGCAGTGTGGCGGAATTCGTCGATCGCACGCATCGCGAGTTCGAGGCGATCGAGCCCCACCCCGCGCATATTGAGCGGACCGCTGATTGGCGCACGTGGCCGGACAGCGACCCGCTCAAGCACTACCACGCCGCGGCCGCCGCCGCGCTGGAAGACCTGAGCCGCCCGGTGCGGATTCGGGACGCGCAGATCAACGCCCATGGCCTGGTGCCGGACAGTGATCCACTGGCGCGCCGCACCCTCCGAGAACCCAGCGTGGCCGGCTATCCGAGCGGGTCGTTGGCCAACGAAGCGCCCGCGGCCGTTGCCGCACTGCACGGACATGTTCTCACCCTCGGCAAGGGGAACGTGAGGCGAGGCGTGGACAAGCTCCTCGCGAAGGCCGGCCTGTCCGCACAGGTCGAGTAACGATCGAGCGCCGGAGCGTCCTATGAAGGCGCACCTCGAAGAGGCGTGGTCACCGCAGGACGTGGCCCCGTGCACGATCACGATGGACTTTGGGGCCTGGCTTGCCGTGTGAAGCTGGTTTCTCTGAACCAACTTGGGTCATTCCTATGGCTTGCGTACCTATCACCTTGAAGAAGGTTCCGCGCTTCCCCGGCCTGTCGCGGGCGGGTCAGCTGGCCTCCAGCCCCGCCAAGGCGGAAGCGTGAACGCCGTGCTGAAGCGGGGTTTCCTGCCCGCTCCCATTTTGTTTGGGTGCGATCGCGCCTTCGACATTGAACATCTGCTTGCGATGGCGCCGGCGACGCACCTGGCAGAGGGTGAGCGCAGCCTGCTCGGCCTGGTGCTCCCGGCGTGGCAGCGCCCGGCCGTCTGGACCCGCCAGCAGCAGGTGCGCTTTGTCGAAGGCATTTTTCTAGGCCTGGGCACCGGATACTACGTCACGACGGAGTGGGATTGGGACCGCGATGGCACGCGCCGGCCGCTGGCAGGACTGCTCCTCGACGGCCAGCAACGCCTGTGTGCCTTGCGCGACTTCGCTGCCGGCGAGTTCGCCATATTCGGCAGCACCCGCTTCGCGGACCTATCGCTTTCGGACAAGCGGCGGCGATTCTATCGAGTCTCGTTTCCGTCGATAGAGATGGGAGCGACTGAAGAGGCGACGTTGCGCGAGGTCTACGATCGACTGAACTTCGGCGGTACGCCGCACGCCGCCAATCAGCGGGCAACGACCGCCGGCCCCGTGGCGGCCGGGGAGAAGAACCGATGAAGGATCTGACGGTCGCCCGAGCCGGCACGGCCAACCTGATCGTCGAACGTCTTGCGGGGCCGACGCCGGGACAGTACTGGCGCGCCCGTCACGACATCGAAGGCCGACACGACGCCCGGGGCAAGTACAACGGTGTGGACGCCGGCGTGGTGCTTCTGTTGCAGGACATCGAACGAGCCGATGGCGACGATCACGTCATCGTCCTCGCGCCGCATCCCGGCTGGGAGAAGTGCTACCAGATTCCGCTGCGCATCCACGCTGACGACTTCGAGAAGGACTGGGATCTGGCCCTCGACGGCGAGGTCGTGCGCACCCGCGAGATTGCCGCGCTTGTCGACGAGATGCGCCTCACTCAGGATGCGATGAGCCAGCCGCCGCCCGTCGACCCGAACACCCCACGATTGGGTAACGAGCCTCGCCCCAATGCCGGCAGCGAGTCGGGGCGTGAGCTGGCCACGGAAGGTGGTTTGAAGGCCATGACCCAGCACGCGGACGCCCTCAAGGCCGTCGCTGACGCCCAGCTGGCATGGATCAAGGAACACAGCGACGAGCTGGGTAACCAGGCCGGTGCGTTGGCACGATTCCATCAAGAGAAGGCGAGCGCGCTCCTGTCAAAGGCCAGGAATCAGTTGTCCGATCTGGACCGCATTCGCGGCATGGTTACGAATCTGGAGATCTACACCGGGCGCGGCGTCGAGGTCCTGCCGCTGGCAGTCGGCCAGCCTGCGCCGCGGGACGAACCGCTGGTGATCTACCAGGACCTGCTCAGTTTCGACGAGGAGCTGCTGCTCTGCCTCGACCAGGGCGGCCTCGACCACACGATGGTGGACAAGGTCGCCAGGGCACTGGAGGATCCGGCGCTCGTGCGCCAGATGATCCCGTCCCCGCGAGGCATCGTTCTGGTGCGCTTCCGTGGTGGCTACAAGGAGTTTCTCAGGGAGCGGGACGGTGACAGTACGGAACGGTCCGTCGCCATCAGCCGCTACAACGAGGCCATGACCAAGGAGTCGATGCGCCACCATCTGCTGTTTCGCGACGGCGCCTCACTTACCTTGATCTCGTGCGATGAGGTGTTGCCCAACATCAAGCAGCTGCTGCCAAGCGCGGTCGAACAGGCGGAGCACTTCACCCGGCGCAGCTACAACTGGGACAAACGCGGCTACGACGAAGAGTCGATTACCCGCGAGGACATCGACTACGCCAAAGCCCAGCGCTCCCAGCTCGGCCGGCTCACCGACTTCGCCCGGGTGCTCGTGATCCTGTGGGGACTGCACGATCGCACGCAGCTGCTGGAAGCCAGCGGTATCCCTCGGTTCTCGAATTGGCTCGATCCCAGCTTCCAGAACATGCACCTGCGCCTGGTGAGCCTCGACACCCTAATCGCGGAAGATCGTCCGTCGTTCTCCACTTATCGAGCGCAATGCAATCGCTTCCTCGGCGCCGGCGTCATGGTCGCAGTAAACGCGCGCGTCGCCATGACCGAGTCAGCGGCGCCTGGCGCCTACACGCGCAGATCGGATAAGGGCTACCAGATGTGGTTGCCCGATAGCACGACGGTAGTGGCCCGCGTGGCGTATGTCCGGGGCCGACCCACCATCACTGTCGCGACGCGCCACCGCTACGAAACTGGCCGGGCCCGCAACGTCCAGGTGGTGCTCGACCAGCCACACGCCTACCTCGTGCTCGATCGCGCCGACGCAGACCAGCTTGGCTACTACCTGGGCTCAAGGCGCAGTCGCAGCGACTATGCAGACTATGTCGAGGTCTTCCGCCAGGCACTGGCGCACGTGATCGAGCGGGACGCCGCCGAGGAGCCGTGGCAGCAGTGGATCGTCTCCTCACTGCGTGACGGCGGGATGGCCAGCGATGCTGGCGAGGCGGGCCGGGCCGCGAGACTTGCCCGCGCCGTGATCCGGGCGAACCAAAAGGATGGCAGGTTGCCGGCCACGCCGAACGATGCCTCACCGGCGCTCCGCACCGCGGCGTTGAACGCCGCCCACGCCGCGCTCGCCAACCACGCGTCCCGAGTCGAAGCCGTCGAGGCCTGGTGCGCGGCGCAGGAGTCGGTACCGGTTGCGTTGACGCACGACGGGCGTGACCGTTGGCACCTTTACCGCGAGGCGACCGAGGCCGAGCGCGACCCACGCATCGCGGAGTTCCCCTGGTGCGTCCGCTGCGCGCTGGCCTTTGCGCCGGACGGCACGCCGCGCTGCGAGAGCATGGCTATCGAGTTGTATCAGCGCCGCGCAGGCGAACAGGTGGTCTTTGCCTGGGAGGCGGCCGATCGCTGGGCAAGCGCCAAGGCACCGGACGGGCTGACGTACGATCGCCTTCGGTCGATACTGGACTTGCCTGCGAAGACCTCGTTGGCGTTCGACGATCAGCATGCATTGGTGGAAGCCCTCATGCTGTCCGCCACCACCTACAACCGCACGCACTCCAAGCGCTACGTCACCCGCGAGCCATGCCTGTTTCCGATCGGGACCGTGATCGAGCGGGGCAAGACCGGGCTGCTGGTGCTTCACGTGGACGCGTGGGATGCCGCGTACGCATGGGGCGACGACGCTCAGAAGGAGCGCGTGCGTGCGTGGGCCCAGCGAACCTACGTGAACCCGGAGGGCGCCTTGTCCAGGATGGAGCAGGCCCTTGCGCCAATCGTCGGCGTTGTTTCCCTCAACGACATCACGATCCGCAAGGGAACGCCCTGGTTCAACGCGGCAATGCTCCACCGATCGGATCCGAAGGGGTGGGAGAAAAGCCTCCGCGGTTCCGATCCACGTCGTCTCACGACCCTTTCACCGGCCGGTGCGCGGCTCGTTCCGTGGCTGGCGCCGCTGTGCGAAGCGCCCACGGCATCCATCAACTCATCCGAGGAATAGAATCATGGGTCCCGACAACCCCATTCTGGCGGTTGCATCCGCCTTGCACGCGGCACGTCTGCGCGACCTTCCGACTGTGGTCTACGAAGATCGGAACTGGGCGCTCCACAACGAATGGCTGCGGGGTATGACGCGAGAAGAGCGCGCCAGGGTCTACGAGGAGGAGCGCACGACGGGGAAGTCCCGAGGTCCGACGATAACGCGGCGGCGCCGGCCGACGGAGAACGAATGTTCGGTGACGCTGTTCTCACAGGTGTGGGGCAGCACGGCGCTGGGGTATGGCGGCATCGGCGGCTCAGCGATCACGAGGGCTTGCACCGTCGTTGTCGCCTCCCAGGTCGTCGGGATGCGCGCGGTCTACTTCGGGACATCGGGACGGTTGGCCTACGTGGTGCCCATTGGCGGTGTCAATGAGGAGGTGTTCCAGAAGGCGATCGCCGACTGCAGGCTTCCTTCCGTGCGTGAGGCGCAGGCTTTGGGATGGGTCCCGGCCGAGCCATGCGATCACGCTGGCGCGGTGGAGCTGACGGGCGACCAGATAGCCCGACTGGCGCAGCTAGCCGGGCACGAGGGGAAACCCCTGTCCGACCATCCGGAGCATTACGTCGTCCAGCATCGGGACGACGGCCATGCCGGACCGGGCGTATACGCCTGGGTCGGGCACTACTCCGATAAGGATGCCGTCCTGTTGGGTTAGGTGACGAAAGGGAGGCCACAGAAGGAATGATTCCGGCCTTCCTGTCGGCGACAGGCGGCGTACAAAGGTGCACAACACGCCGAGAGCGGCGGCCACCAGGACCACTCATGTCAACGAATACGCGGTATCTGACAGTCGTTATCCAGCTTCCGGACAACCCGGCTGCGTCTTCCGCCTTCGTCAAGGGCTTTACGGATCGCGACGGCGTTGTCGGGCTCTACGCCGGAGACGCACTCACGGAGATCGAGCTGCTGGAGCCGCACGTGTCGCCGGCGCGCCTCCAGCAAATTCGTGAGGAGGCAAGCCGTACCCCCGCTGCCGAGGATGTGGAACTACCTCACGCCGACGACATTGCTGTGGAGGACTTCGCGCGCGCGATGAAGGCGAAGCTCGCCGCGGCGCGCTCCAACGGCCGCGGCGGCTGGGCGAATACCGAGCCTGGCATGCAGCAGCGACTGTCGGACATGCTGCGCGAGCACGTCGCCAAGGGCGACCCCAGAGACGTGGCGAACTTCTGCCTGTTCTTACACCAGCGGGGCGAGTCGATTCTTCCGGCTGCAGTCACCGAGGGCGTCACTGGCTCGGTCTGCGAGCCAGCTCAGGACCTGCAGGCGGAGGGGTATTTTGCTGCCGATCCTGCCGACGGCGAGTTCACAAGACGCAACACGCTGGAAGAGGCAGTGGCCGATGCGGAGCGCATGCTTGCCTACGCTCAGGATGCGGCGTCCGAAGATGGGTGGGCCGATGAGTCGCCGCAGATTTGCTATGGCATCGTGTTGGGCGGCTGCGTCGAGCGCGAAGGGTCTCGCCGCCCTGCGCCGGCGGAGAGTGAGTTCACGGAACTGGTGGACTACCGGCTGGCCACCCCCGCCTTTAAGAAGAACACGAAGTGTGACCCCTCGTACCTGTGCGAATCGGCTCTTGCCGCGTTGATCGAGGCAGTCGATCCGGCTATCGACAGTGGCGACATCATCGCTGATGCACACACGGCCGCGGCGTCTGTCCGTGCCCGCCATGGCGTTACCAACGAAGCCTCGCCCGCCCCCCGGTGATGGGTGACCTTTTTGCCCTCCAGGCGAGTGCGGTGATGTCGCCGTGCGGGCGCTACCGCTACCTGTTGCGGCGTCAGCTTTGTCCGGCCGGGACGCGTGTCTGCTTGTTCGTGATGCTGAACCCCAGCACGGCCGATGCGACCATGGACGATCCGACCATTCGCCGCTGCGCGGGCTTTGCCAGGGCCTGGGGTTTCGACTGGCTCCACGTGGTGAACCTGTTCGCATGGCGGGCGACCGATCCGCTGGCACTCCGGACGGCCCGCGATCCGGTGGGCCCAGAGAACGACGTCCACCTACAGGCAGAGGTGGTGCGCGCCGATAGGGTCGTGTTCGCGTGGGGCCGGCACGGGGGCTATCTTGGGCGTGGCCAGGCCGTGCGTGAAGCTTTGGCATTTCGCCAGGTGCACGTGCTGGGCCAGAATGCCGACGGGAGCCCGAAGCACCCGCTCTGTATGCCCGCCGCCTCGCTGCCAACGGTCCTTCAGGGATAGGAGAACGCCATGGATGTCCAAGCCACTTGCCAAGTCGAGCGCCGCGGTGGCGTGACGCTGATCTTCGGGACCCCGGCGGTGGAGGACATCGCGTCCATCACCCGGCAAGGGAGTCCGGATGACGTTTTGTCGCCAGAACTCGCCAAGGAGTTCGGCGCGACCTTCGCCTGCGGCCCGCGCGAAGCCGTCGATGCGCTGCTGAACGACGTGCTCGCCGAGAAGCCGGCCGGCACGGAAAGGTAAGTGACCTTGCGCCTGGCCCGGCGGAATACGGCGTAACTTCTGTACCGAGCCGGTCGGGGGACCGTTGACGCAAACCACTCACGGAGCGCGTCATGGTCACTTTCTTCGGGCTTCTCTTCTTTCTCTGCCAGATTCTGATCGCCTATGCGGCGTGGCGGGCAGCCACCGCGCGGGATCGTGTCCGCACCATTCCCAAGGCCGCCGCCTGGTTCGCGCTGGTCGCATCGTCAGCCTCCATCGGCAGCACCCTGAGCCGCTGGTTCGACCAACCGACCATCGAGCGCCTGTGGTTGATGATGGTCTATTGGCAGGAGCAGCCGGTTAAGGCGCTGGCCATCGGCTATGGCTTGACGGCGGTCGGGATCGTTTTTGCCGTCGGCGCCGGCGCAATCGCTGCCCAGATCTACGGCCGGGGTGTCGCGCCGCTGCTGGCGCCACGGATCAACCGCCGGCGGCAGTAACCGACTGGCGGAAGAACGGGCGAAAAGCTGGTCGTTTCGGAAAACCACCGGTATGACCACGCCGTACCTTGACGCACTCCAACCACGGGAGTTTGCCAATGCCAACCGCTCTTGCCCGCACCCTCGGGGTGATCGCCGCCGCCATGGTGATTCTGTCGATGATGGCGCCACAGGCGGCCAACACAGAAATCACTGCGTGGGTTGCGCTGGCCGCGCTTGGAATCCTGGTCGCGACCTATCCCAGTGCCGAAAGGACCGGCGCCCGCACGGACACGAAGGCCAAGCGTCCCGCGTCCGCAGAGGCGCTTCCGCCCGAGGCTCGCGGCTCCCGCGCTCGGACCGCTATCCTCAGTCACCTGGCCGACCGGCCGGAAGCGGGAATGTCAATGGTGGCCTCGTTCGTGAACAAGGGTCTGCCGTCATCGTCGGACTCCGCCCGCGACCTCGCCCCGGCGTACCTCGCCCAACGGGTACGCGAGTTGACCGATGGGCGCGCCATCGAGCTGGCCGAGCTTCTGGGCTTGGACGTGGCGCGCCGCCGGCACGGTTCTCCCAAGGCCGCTTGAATCCAAACACCGCTACGATTCGCCGATCCCGTGATCGCGAGGGTGGTGTGGATGAAGCACAAGCACTGGCGCGAGGCCGCCTTCAAGGAAGAGTTCTGCCGCTTGCTCGCCGAGCGCATGGGCTGGTCAGTGGCCGAATGCGAACTGATCTACGGCGAACCGGGGCATCGGTTCGGGGAGCAGCCCGCCGATGCGGTCGAGGCCTACGTCAAGGCGTCCGCCGGCGACATGGATAAGGAAGATGAGATCGAGTGAGTCCGGAGGTAGGCGATCGTTCTGCTGCGAAACCACGGGTGCTAAGCAAAGGGTTTCCGAACTTCGACACTCGCCCACCGCACTTATGATTCATTTGTGGCTGCGCTCCCACACGTGACCGGAAGAAACACCGGTACGGATCTACGCGGGCAGCATGATCCAGAGCGCACGTTGGCGATCCCTTTCCCCCTGTAGGGGTCGCCGATGATCCTCCGCAAGGAGGACGAGTAGTCACAGGTCTGGGTACGCCGCCTCTCCCCCTGGGGCGTGCCTCCGGCGCATGGTGATCCCCCTTGAGCCATGCCGTGCCCAGCCTGTGATCTCCTCGCTTTCACTTCGAGGATTTGGCTATGAAGTCCAGCGTGCTCCCCACGGACCCGTCAACACGGCCCCATAGCGCCAAACTGCTCGCGCACGCGGTAGGGTTCGGCGTTCTGGTGGGGCTCGCCGTTCTTATCGGCCAACTGCTCTGGGCAAGGCTGATGCCCCAATCTCGCCCGATCGACCTGGCGTCATTGCCGACTTGTCTTTCTGCGGTGACGGCAGGGCTTGTGGCCTATTGCGAAGCGCGATGGCCGGAGCGGACGCTGGCTTTCCTCGGGCGCGCTGCGAGTCCGCTCCTGCTGGCCGCCGTGGTCTTCCTGGCGATCGTGGCGGCACCGTGAAGGCAGTCGCGTTGGAGTCGTCGTTGGGCAGCCCGGCGCCGCTGTCTCCGTTCTCCGGACCCTCCGCCATCACACTCGACGCCCAGCAGATTGCTACGGTCCGCGCTGCGATTGAGTGGTACTTCCAATCCGGCTTCGGTGATCTTGTCTGCCGACCCGCGGACCTCCACGACCTGGCAACCGCCTCGGGCGCGTGCACCGCGCTGGACGATGCCGGTCTCGTGACCCTGCAGGGGCTACTGGACGACGCCAAGACCGTGACCGTCCGGCAGGCCAAGGCAGCCTGAGACGGCTGACGCCCGTCGGCGAAACGGCGACCCAAGAACCGCGGCTTTCGCTGTCCGACGTCCCCGATGAAAACCTATCGTGACGCAATGTCTTCTCCTGGCGTCCGTCCATGGTTGCTCCCGACTACCCCAACCCTGATGTCCTCCTCGTCCCCGGCCTGCTGCGCACGGGTGCGTCGATGGACGCGCTTGCCGACGCCGTCATGGCGCGAGGGCATAGAACGGGGCGCATAGCCTACAGTCGCCACGAAGCGGTGGCGGTCATCGAAGCCCGCGTCCAGAAAGTCATCCGCGAGGCCAGTCGCCCGATCGTCTTGATCGGACACGGTTACGGCGGTGTCCTGGCCGTGAGCGCCTGCAGGCATCCCTCGGTTACGCAGCGCGTGCGCGGCATCGTGTGCCTGGGTGCGCCGTTACGCGGCAGCGCGCAGGCAAGGCGCGTATCCGAGTATCGCGCCGGTCGCGCCTTTCTCGGCGCCGCTGCTGAGCGACTGTGCGAGGGCCTGAGTTTCCCGCGAGTTCCCGCGCACATCGCCATGATCGCAGGCGAGCGCCCGCACGCCGCCGGTCGTCTGGTGGGGACACTGGAAGGGCGCAACGACGGAATCGTCGGCGTGGACGAAACCGCATGGCCCGGCCTGACGGAACACATTCGTCTGCCGGTGACGCACAAGGGGCTGCTGACTGACCGGCGGGTGCTTGCGCACGTGCAGGCGTATCTCGTCACCGGCTCGCTTCTGGGTGACGCCGGCGTGGCGGCGAGGGCGGCGTGATGCGTGCAGAAATGGCGCGGACTTCGGGATCGACCGTGCGCGTCTATGTTGGGTTCAACACCCACTGAGGCGACAGCCATGCACTTCCGAATTGCTCGCACGACCTTTCTGCGCCAGATCTCTGCGGTGGCCGGCGCGGCCATGCGCAGCGGCTCCATGCCGGTCCTCGAAAACGTCTTGCTGAGCAACACGGCAGGTCGCTTGACCTTGAAGGCCACCGACCTGGAGGTCGAACTACAGAGCGTCGGCGACGTCGCCGAGCACATCGACGATGGTGCCGTCACCGTGCCCTGCAAGAAGCTCATCGACATCGTTCGCGCTTTGCCGGACGCGGGCCAAGTCACGGTCAAGCTGTCGGCCAACAAGCTGGCCATCACCTGCGGCAAGGGCCGCTACACGCTCGCCACGCTGCCGGCGACCGAGTTTCCCGAGGCGATGAAGCTCGCCGGTGCCCAGTTGATCCGCATCGAGTCACGCGCACTGCGGAAGGTCATGGAGCGTGTGAGCGTGGCGATGGCCAAGGGCGACGTGCGCACCTACCTCAACGGCATGCTGTTCAAGGCGACGGACGCGAAACTGGAGTGTGTTGCCAGCGACGGCCATCGCCTCGCGGTGGGCGAGGTCGCCTTGCCCGAGCGCGTGGCCAAGAACCTCGCGGTCATCGTGCCGCGCAAGGGTGTCGCCGAGATCGTGAGCCTGCTTCCGCAGGACGATGCCCTGGTCAGCATCGAGGCCGGCGAGCAGCAAGTTCGCGTGGTGGTGGGCGACACGACCCTGACCACCCGCCTCGTGGCGGGAACCTTCCCCGACTTCGAACGCGTTATTCCGACGGACTTCGCCGGATCGGTCACGGTGGGGGCAGGTGAGCTGTTCGAGGCGGTGCGTCGCACCGCGCTGCTGGCCGAGTCCAAGTACAACACGCTGCGCCTGTCCTTCACCGACGAGGGTATCAAGCTGCACGCCAAGGCTGAAGGCAGCGGCAGTGCCAACGAGGAGGTCATCGCCACGACGACGGTGCCCAAGCTCGACTTCGGGATCAACCACCACTACCTGACCGACGCGCTTGATGCCTTCATCGGCGAATCGGCGTGCATCCATGTACGCGACGCATCGACGAGCCTGCTGGTCACCGGAACCGGCGATTCGTCCATCCGCCACGTCGTGATGCCGATGCGTATCTAACGACACCGGCGCGGCTTGCCACCGCGCCGTCTTCAAGAGGAAATGAGTTCATGTCCAAGACGCAGGCCGCCGTGATGACGGAAACGCCGACGAAGGCCAAGCGCATACCTGTGGCGTGGCCTGCGCTCGTTACGGCCGTTGTACTGATCGCCGCCGGCGTCGCCTATCCGTGGGCGCGCGGCGCGGTGGCTAACTACCGGGCGGACAAGGCACTGGTGTCTGCGATCGCCGCCATCGGCCGTGGCGGCGATCCATGGGAGAACTTTACCGCCCTGCAACACGCCGAGCGCGATGCGCTGGAGGCCACCCGGGCGAAGTCGCCTCACGAACGCGAGCGTGTTTCTGAACTGGAGCGGCGATGGCTCCGTGACTCGCTGGGCCAGGGCAATCTGGTCGCCGCTGCCGCGTTGTTCCCCGATCCGGCGCGTAGCGATGCGCCGATCTACGAGCCGAGTCGCTTTGCGGACCTGCGCGCGGAGAACGTCGACAAGGTGCTCATCGCCGCCGAGGCCGCCATCGGACGGCAGGCGCAACCGATCTACACCGACCGCTGGATGCTGCACGCGGCCGCCAACATCCACGCGAGCGGTACCGACCGCCCACGCAACGTCCCGCAGGCACTACAGCTCTATGCCGCGGCCTTCGCTGCCGGCGACGCGCTGGCCGCGCTCGGCGCGGTCAGGATGGCCAAAGAGTTGGGCCAGACCGAAGAGGCCTACCGGTGGGCGCTGCGCTGCGCCGGTCCATGCCGGACGCCGGGATTCGATCTTTCCACCTATCAGGCGGGCTTGAGCAACGAGGCCATCGCGAAGGCGCAAGGGGAGACAATGCCATGACGGATGTGACCACCCAGGAACCGTCCTTCCACCAGGACTACCCCCAGCTGCCGGGTCTTGACGGCCCGTTGCAGCCGTCGGCGCCGGCCGGCGTCGAACTGACGGCCGAAGATGCCGCCGCGCTTGGCCAACTGAGCGAGATCCTCACCCATATTCGCTACCTCGCCACGGCGCGTCCTGACGGCGCATTCGCGCAGATCGAAATCCTCGCGGTAGCGATGGCCAAGACGCCGCGGCTCCTCGCCGAGGGCGCGCCGTTCGGTGCTCGAAGAACGCTCGAGCAGGAACGCTTGGCGGGCGAACGCGCCTTGGCGATGGCTACCGCCCCGGATGCGCGCTCCGTGCGCTGCCTCGATCGCGTCCTGGCCGAACAGTTCGGCCGCAACAAGCGCCACGCCTAACCCCATCGGCTACCCGCCACCACACCAAGGAGAACACCATGAAGTTCACACATGAACCACTCAGCGACGTCGCGGCGGAAGCGGAGGAGCGCGCGCTCCGGCGATCACCCGATTGCCGGGTGCTTCGCATGGGCGGATTCCGCCAGAAGGCGATCGCCAAGACGACGATGTACATCGTGGGGATGGCGGCGATTGCTGCATGGTTCAGCGACGCCCCGGGCATGGCTGTCGGTGCTGCGGTGCTTGCGGCGCTCGCCTGCGGGATATGGGCCGTGGTTGCTGCACTCCACGACGAATCTACGCAGGTCAGGCGCGAGGACATTGCGAAGTCGTTTGCAGTACCGCCCGATCACGAGCTCAAGTATCTCCTGGCGATGAGGGAGGAGTACCACGAGATTGATGCCGCCATCCGCGACTGGAACGCGAGGGGTCTCACGATCCGGACCCGCGACGCCTGGGCGGTTCGAGCGTGGGTGAACAAGGTCGAGCCTGTGCGCAAGCGTGACCGGCTCTTGCGCCAGCTCGCGTCGTAGCTACGAGGCAACTCGCGTCTCGGGCAACGCCGGCGAAAGATCGTGCCAAGTGTCCTTGATCTTCGATCTGCCGTCCTCTCGGACATCCTTGGGGCAACCCCGAGGAGTCATGCCATGCACCCGAATACCCGCCGCATTCTGGAAGAGCTGCAGACCACCTATGCGCGTGCTGCTGCCAGCTACCGCCAGCTGATCGCGATTTCGCAGGAGGCCGACACGTACGACTATGAGTCGTGCCCGATCTTTTTGCGTCCGTTCAGGCACTACTCGAACGACCCCTCCAAGGCCTTCCGTGGACTCGCTCGCAGGACGGCCGACCAGGTTGTCAGCGTCATCCGCGTCGAGCTGGCCGGTGCGCAGCCGTTGGAGCTGACCGGCTACCAGGACATTCTGGGCCGCTACCTCGACGATTCGCAGGCGATGCCGTCAGAGGAGTTCAGTTGTATCGAGCTGGGCGAGGCGCTTCATGAGGCTTTCGCCGATCGCGCCACGACGATGGTGTTGAGCCAGGCCGCCGAACGTCTGGTGAGGCATTTCGATCTGTCTGCCGGCGCCGAGCCGGTGCAGCGTCGCGGCTGCATCGTGTTGGCGTTGCGCATGCACCTCGACAGTTGGGGTGGCCGACTGACCTATTCCAACGACCGGACACTCGTGGAGGCCTGCCGGTCGCTGCAGGACGTGGTGCAGACGATCGACAGCGGCATCGCCAACCGGATCGCCGACGGCATCCGCGTTATGGTGGCGGCGGGCAACCTAAATCGCTGGGCGCCCGAGCGCCATGCCTACGGGCCCATCGGGCCGATCGAGCTGCGCGCCTATCAGCAAAAGGTGGAGTTCCTGATTCCCCTCGAGCTGGCGGCGCAGATCAACGCCTTCCTGAGCGAGCACGCGCCTAGCTTTCGGTCGGCGGCTCGCCGCGCTGCGTGACCAGGTTTGGAGGCGGCCGTCGACCGAGATAGCTTGATCGCAGGTGGGCGCCGGGGACGGTGCCAGTGGTGGAAGCACGGAGCGGTCAAGCCCGCACAACACGGAAGATCGGTCGCCATCGGAGGCGGCGGGGAGGGCTCGTGCTGTGGTGGCGCGAGCCCTCGCTGTTTCCGGGGCCAACTTCGAGCCCTGCGATCCGCGTCTACGGTGGAACGATTCTTCACCGAGCGTCAGGAGCGGATATGCACTCAACCGAGACTACCCAAGGCTCAATCACATTCCCGGAGGAGGGCGCCGCTTCCGCGCCGCGTGAGCTGCTGCTCGCCGAAGCGCGGATGCTTGATGCGTCGCACGCCGACCTGCAGACGATTGTCGATCGCGTGACCAGTGAGCTGGCGGAGAACCGCTGTGCCTCGTTCACCCGATTCGACCCGATGGCCCGATCGGACGGGATGCACTGCGTGCCGTCCCGGCTCTTCGTCCGCATGGTGGAGCGGGTCGGCCAGGTGCTGTCGCCATCGGAAACGCCCCTGTCGTTGGATGTCGACGACCTCCGTGAGTACTACTTCACCCACGTATCGCTAGCCAAACGCGCTCCCTTCACCTGCGTCGATCTGGTCGAGCGACTGCTGGCGCGGTTCGCTCCGCGTGCGAGCGAGATCGCGCACCAGCAAGCGGCGCTGAAGTTCGCACGAGTGTTCGGCTTGCGTTACCAGAAGGCGACTACGCCGGTCTCGGGGCGAATCATCCTGCAGCAAGGCGCGAGCGTTGATGTTTTCTGGTCGCCGGCACGCTACGGCTTCCACACCCAGAGTTCCGTGAGCGAGCACCTCAATGCGCTGGCAACGTGCCTGCCCTTCGCCAATCCGTCTGTGGATGCCGAGGACGTCCGCCAAGATGTCCGGGACGTGCTTCGGGAGCTGGAGCTACGCAACTGGGAACCCGCGCGAGACTTCCGCGGCGAGGTCGCCGGTGTCCAGATCAGGCTGTTCAAATCGGCCGTGAAGTACCACTTCCCCCTTGCTCACGTGCAGGCGCTGAACGTGTTCTGCGTGGAGCACGCCCCCGAATACTTCGCCGGCCACTGATCGCGCGCCAGAAAGGGCAGGGACCAGGCCCGGCATTTCGCCGGGCCGTCAGTTAACTCAACGGAGACACTAGCTCGATGGATTCAAACCCTAATACCACGGCACGCGCCAAGCGCCTGGCCATGATCCGAGCCGCGGCCGAGCCCACAGGCTCGGTACCCGACACGATCAGGCAGCGTCCGACCGGAAAGCCGCGGGGCAATACGCCCTCGGTGCTTCCGCGCTACGACGGGCCCCACCGGGCCTTGCCCAACTGGAACTACGCCGTGCTACGCGGCAGATGATGACTGGAGAAGACACCCGATGATGCCGAAGAACGTCACCCTCTTTCGTATCTCCGAGACCGTGGCAAAGGACCTCAAGCGCCTCCCCGAGGCGCTGCCTGAGTTTCCGCTGCGCGAGTGCGGCCCGCTGGAAGTCCACACACGCGGGTTCGTGAGTCCGACCGGGACCGAGGGCGAGTTCTCAACGACGGTGGGCGGCGCGGTGCTGCTGGCGCTGGCCAGCGAGTCAAAGCTCCTGCCGGCGTCTGTCGTCAGTCGCGCGCTGAAGAAGAAGGTGGTCAAGATTGAGGAGGAGGAAGGCCGCAAGGTCGGCGCGCGCGAACGAAAGCGCCTCAAGGAGGATCTGGTTACCGAGATGCTCCCACGTGCGCTCATCCAGCCCGGACGCACCGACGCGTGGATCGACCTCAAGCGCGGGTTCGTGTGCGTGGACAGCGCCAGCCGCAAGGGTGCGGAGTCATTCCTGACGAGCGTTCGCGAGGCGCTGGGCACCTTTCCTGCGCTTCCAATGTCACCGGAAAGACCCGTGCGCGCCACCCTCACGGACTGGTTGGCCACGGGCAAGCTGCCGGAGGGCTGGTCGCTGGGCGACGAGTGCGAGCTGAAGGACACTTCCAGCAGCAAGGGTGCGGTGTGGCGCGGCCGGCGCGAGAGCCTGGACAGCGAGGAAGTGCGCGAGCACTTGCGCGGCGGCAAGCAGGTGACGCAGCTTGGCCTGGTCTACCGAGACCGGCTGTCGTTCGTGCTTGACGAAGCACTGGTCGTGCGCAAGCTCGGTTTCCTCGACGTGGCCATGGAGGATCTCCAGGCGGCGGCAGAGCGTGCTGAGGGCGACCTCAAGCTGGAGACCGAGGCGCGTGCAATGTTCGTGCACGGGGAAGTGGGCGAGCTGCTCGACCAGCTGGACGCCATCTTCGGCTTGGCGCGGCCGAGCGACGATGCTGTTCTCGACCAGGCGGTGCAAGAGAACAAGACGGCCGAGCTGGCGTTTGCACCGGTGGTGCCCCCTCGCGGCGATACCGACGCCGCAACGCTGGAAGCGGCTAAGCAGGTGCTGCTGGCCACCGGCAAGGTGTCCATCTCGTCGCTCCAGCGCGCCTTGCGCATCGGGTACAACCGCACCGCGCAAATCATCGAAGCGTTGGAGGCCCAAGCATTCGTGTCGCCGCCGGACCGAACAGGCACACGCACCATCCTCGCTGGCGGGCCGCGACAGGGCATGGGTGGTGATGGCAATCGCGTGGAGCTGGGCCAGTGAGGCGCGCCGGTGTGCTGATGCTGCTCGGGGTGGCTGTCCTGGCAGGGTGCCAGAGTGAACCGCGCATCCAGCAGCGCGACGGCCAGACCTTGGAGGCGGCGATCGACGCGGCGATCAAGCGCGCGCCACGTCGGGAGGTGGCCAGCGCGACCAAGGCTCGCGAGGCATTCGTTGAGGCCTTCATCACCCACCCGCGCGCGGAGCTGCCGTCCGCAGAGGCCGTGGTCGGTATGCGCCTGGACGAGTTCATCCGCTTCACGACGCGCACGCTGGGGAGCGGCGACAATCGAGTCTACGCGCCCACCGTGGATCCGCTGGCACCCGATCCGGTGCGCAACGCCTCCTTGCTGCGAACCCTTCAGCTGGACAGGGATCTTCTTGACCTGGCCCGCTCGCGGGCGCAACAGACCGGGCGCTTCACGGTCGATCAGTTCGAGTGGCCCAAACCCGCCTTTGTGCCACCGGCCGAAGGTGCGTTGGGGGTCGACGATCACGCGACATTTGCTTTCACCTTCGTCAACCACACGGAGCTGGACGTCTACAATCCTGTGTTCCACCTGACCGTGACGCTGCCGTCGGGCGAGGTCGTCTTCGACGACAATTTGAAGGGGCCAGAGGAGAAGTCCAACGACCGTACACCGATTCCGCCGGAGCAACCCACGCTGCTGCAGTTCACCTGCTGCAACATTGCCACCGCGCCGCTCGTGAACCAGGTGATGCACCAGTTGCCGCTCGATGCGCAGTTCGACTACACCCTGGTGTCGATCGACGACTACACGCGCAGGAACAAGCTGGACACCGAAGGATTCACGAGTGGGCGATACGAGCGACTCAAGGCGATCGACGAGTGCATCGCCGATGTGGAAGGCCGCGTAACCACGTGGACACCGGAGTCGGCGGTCCCAGCGTGCCGCGTCGAGCGGGGTGAGGGTGGCCGGTCGTCCAGCCGCAGGCGCCGCTGAGGAGACGCGCGAGCTGCGCTATCCGTCCGATCGGGCCGGCACGAGGAAGTAGGAAGCCAGAAGTACACCCGCGGTCACAAGTGATCCGATGGAGAGACTTGCCTGGACGTCCCTGTCCATCAGGAGGCGTGCGAGGAGCCCGGCACACGCGCCGGCGAGGACTGCGATGCCGATGCGCAGGTTGATGACGAAGGCGGATTCAAGACGCATAGCGATTCCAGATACGACAAGGCCCGCAGGTTGCGGGCCTTGTTCGTGGTGCGAGTGGGCTCAGCGAGAGGTTACGGCGTTCTGGGCCTTCTCGCCCTGCTGCAGCTTGCCGAGCAGCGCCGCCGGCGGCAGGAAGCCACCGAGCTGGCGACCCGTCTGATCGTAAATCGCAGGCGTGCCCTCGATGCCAAGCTTGTCTCCCAGCGCATACATCTTCTCGATGCTGGCGCCACGCGCGCAATCGGCCGGGGGTACCTTTCCGCCGGCGACCACGGTGGCGTAGGCAGCCTTGGGGTCCTTCGCGCACCAGACTGACTTCATGGTGGCCATCTCCGGCGACGCGTTACCGCCACGGGGGAAGGGGACGTATTCGATGCGAATGCCGGCATCCATGTAGCCCTGCAGGTTCTGCTGCACCATGTGGCAGTAGGGGCAGCCGGTATCGGTGAACACGGTCACCGTGTACTTCGGGTTCTGCGGCGAGAACACGATCTTGTCGTCGGCAGGGATGGTCTTGAGCAGCTCCAGGCGCACATCGCCCAGGGCCTCGTCGGTCAGGTTGCGATGGGTCTTCGTGTCGAGCAGCACGCCATAGAACAGGTACCGGCCGTCATCCGTGGTGTAGAGAACCGAGCCGTCCGCCACGACGCGCTTCAATCCGGCGATCGGCATGTCGTCGATCGACCGGATCACGGCCTTGTCGTTGATGGCGCGGACGGTGTCGCGGATCGCGGCATGGTCGGTGGGCGTGGACGGACCGCTGGCGAACGCGGCCGCCGAAGCGGTGAGGGCGAAGGCGCAGGCAAGCGCGCGACGAGCGAGACGTGTGAAGGTAAGCATGGGCCGTCCTATGGGGGTGAGGGAACGCCGGCCTTGGCGCGCGGCGGATGGCCAGAATAGGCGGCCTGCGCGGGCAAGCCCCGCTGAAACGGCGGCGGTTGCAGGGTCGGTTTCGCCCCCGCGTGCCCTGACGGTCGCCTTATCGTGCCGTCATGAAACCAAGTCGCATCGCCGCCTGGACCATCGCGCTGTTCCTGCACGCGTGCCTGGTCATCTACGCCACCTTGCCGATGCACCAGGCGGCACCGCGTATCGAACCGCCGGCCGGGCGCGCCGACGTACTCATCGTTTCGATCCTCCACCACAATCCGCGGCCTTCAGAGACGCCAAAACCGCCGGCCATGCCTCCCGTCGCGGCACGTGCAGCCGCTGACGCTCCACCGCCCAAACACAGCATGCCGGTGCAGCCGCGCCGACGCCCAGTGCGCGTGGCCGCGCGGCCACAGGACCTGGTCAGCGCGCCCCTTAAGCGGCCGGACGTGCCGCCACGCGAGATCGCGTCCTTCCGCGTCACCGAGACGCCGCAATACCCACTCAACGCGTTCGGTGAGAAGGGCGCCGAGGGATGGGTGGTGCTGATCGTCCTGGTGGGTCCCGACGGCCTCCCCGAAGGCATCAGCGTTTCACGGAGCGTGTCACCCCAGATCGACGAGGCGGCGATCGCCGCGGTCTCGCGGTGGAAGTTCGAGCCAGGCTTGCTCAACGGACGCGCGGTGCCATCGTGGATCTCGGTACCCATCGGGTTCTTCCGGGGGCACCTCTCGAACGGTTCGGTCCACAGTCGCGAATCGTGAGACAACCCGCGTCAACTTTGTCCGCAAAACGTGCGTGATGTTCTGGGCCCGTCAACCGTCCCCAGGAGATCCGCGTGTCCACCCAACGATTTGCACCCTACAGCGCCATCAACATCCGTTACATGCCGCGTGCCAAACGTCCCGGCCTGGCCGCGGACATCGTCCGCGACGGAATCGTTATTGCCCACATTGTCATTCCCGACGACGAACCCGGCGTCGAGCACGACTTCACGACGGTCGCCGGGCGCTATTACTTCGATCGCTATCTGGCCAACCTCCCGTCCGACTTTTTCGACGAGTCGCTGATGGACGACGACACGGTGCGCGCGTGCTTCCTGATCGACCTGGTCGACGCCACCCTCGACGAGAGCATGGACGAGCTCCGACAGCGGTGGAAATCGCCCAAAGGCCGAGGCCGGGTGTAGTTGGGAAAGGACGTTGTCCAAAGGCCCCTATTCCCGCGGGGAACGCCCCGAGAAGCCCCTACAGTTCAGTCCAGCGACGACAACGATTGAGAAAAGGAGAGGAGGATGACCGGGATGACCCGACGCAAGATAGCCCCGATGGCCTTGAGCCTTCTGTGCTTCGTGCTGATGCCGGGCGTACGCGCCAATGGCGCCTCAATCCGAACGATCAGCATGGGCGACCCGGCGCCGGCGTCGCTCCAGCGCGTGGTCCCAGCAGAGCCCGCCGCGGCGACCGACCCAGCGGTCATTCGGGTCAGGACCCTCGCAAAGGCCAGACCGAACGCGACCCAGCGACCGTTCCCAGAGGACGATCCACGTGTCCGCGCCTGCGTCGCCAAGGCCTCCGCCGCATTCGACATCCAGCCTTTGCCGCTGTATCTCATCCTGGAAGTCGAGGGTGGTGAGGTGGGGAAGAACTCCAAACCGAATCGCAACGGGACGTACGACATCGGCAAGGCCCAGATCAATTCCAGCCACCTCGACAAGCTGGCGGCGCGCGGTATCTCCGAGGACGTCTTGCGCGACAACCTGTGCGTCAACATCCTGGTTCAAGGATGGCTCTACAAGGATGGACTCCAGCGAAGCAAGTCGCAGGTCAAGGCCATTGCCCTTTACCATTCACCCAACCCAGCCCTGCAGCGCATCTACCTCGAGCGAATCGAGGAAGCCATCGCTCGACGTGTATCGCGCCTGGCCGCGACCCCCTGAAGGAATGTTCGTGTATCCCAACCACCAAATCATGGCCCATCTGCGGGTCATTCAATCCAGCATTCCGCGGCTCCTCTCCGTCAGCACCGACGTCGCCGGCGACATCACCAATCGCTCCCAGAACGCGCTCGTTCTCCAGCGCACCTCGGGCAACAAGACCACGCGCGTCGACCTGACGCCGCATGTGCTGCACGAGGATCGTTCGATCGAGCGTCTGAGCAGGGAGACATCGCTACCCAACAGCGTGGCGAAAGACATCTACTGGGCCGGCCGGGATCTCTTCAAGTTGAATCCGCGCGGCTCGTGGTGCGTTGCCGAGGGCGCCGCGTCGCCGTCCGTCGACGTGGCGCCGGTGGGAGACGCTCGCGAAGCAGTGCATCCCATGATCGCCGATGCTCTGGATCGACTCGGGGACCTGCTTCCCAAAGTCGACGTCATCTACGTCGACGCCGGGAGCAAGAACGGCTCCGACGGTCGCGTGCGCACGTGGTTGTGGTTGCGTTTCGAACGCGATGGCCAGGAAGTCGCGGCGATCAACAATGCCGCGATCGCCACGCACGTGGCCGATGGGCTTCGCCCGCGGCCGGGTGAATACCTTCAAGCGAACCAGCTGCGCCTGGCTGCATGGGCACGCCAGCTCGGTGTGGACGTCGAGGACGCACCCGAAGCTCTGCACTTGGCGAGCTTCGCCGCCGTGCAGCTCGGCTACGACCAGGTCCCGCTGCGCTGACGCGGCGGCAGTTTAAGCAGAACGATTGAGGGACCGCAGGAGGCCGTCCCGCCCCGAGATCCACGACGTGACGAAATCAGAACTCGCCGACCGGCTCAAGGCCGACACAGGCATGAGCCGCGCATCGGCCATCGCCATCATCGACACACTCGCAGAGATCGTGGCAACCCACGTGGCGAAGGGCGGTACCGTGCAGATTGCCGGGTTCGGCCAGTTCCTCTCCAAGGATTGGCCGGGGCGCCAGGCGAAGAGCCCGCGCACAGGCAAGCCCGTGTGGCTTCCCAGTACCCGGATTCCCGTCTTCAAACCGAGCGCTGGGTTCAAGGCGGCCGTCCGCGACGCCCGCTTGCGCTGCGACCTGGAGGACCTGGCAGAGATCTGACCGATCTTTCCGGTGACCGGCGTGCCGCGATGCTAGATGGCATGACCGAGACGAAGACCATGATGCCTCAGATTCGCGACCGCCCGATTGACCAGAACCTGCTTGCGCGCGCGCGCGCGGAGGGATTCACCGAGCTGCAGGCCCGCATCATCGCGGCCCGTATTGCCGCGGATGTGCCGGTGATCCGCCACCTCATCGAACCGAGCGTGCGCATGCTCGACAACCCGGATCAGCTGCCCGACATCGACGTCGCGGCGAACGCGATCGCGGACGCGGTGATGGATCCTTCCATGCACCTTGCCGGCGTGTTCGACCACGACGCGGACGGCGCCGACGCCGGTGCGGTCTTCCTGCTGGCGCTGACCGAATACTTCGGCGTGCCGGCAGAGCGCATTGTGCTGCTGCAGAGCCATCGCCAGCGCGAGGGGTACGGCGTCTCCGATGCGTTCGTCGAGCGCGTGATCGGCGATCTCCCGCGGCCGTGCTTGTGCGTTTCCGGCGATCAGGGAAGTGGCGACGAGCCACGTATCGCTCGACTGAAGGAGGCCGGGTTCCAGATGGTGGTCACCGATCACCACGGAGTGGAAGGCAAGGGGCCACCGTCGGCCTTGGCCTGCGTGAACCCCGCTCGCGAAGACTCGAAGTTCTCCGATCCGCTGATCGCCGGCGTGCACGTCATGTGGCTGACGATGTGCGCGGTGCGCCAGCGCCTCATCCAACGTGGTCACCTGCCGGCGGATACGCCGACGCTGGCGCCCCTGCTTGCTTGGAGCGCCGTGGGCACCACCGCAGACGCCGTGTCGCTGGCGCGCTCGCGAAACAATCGCGCCGTCATCCGCTACGGTCTGCGCCTCATCAATGCTTCGACCCGCGCACCGTGGGAGGCGATGCGCAAGGTGATGAAGAAGGAAGGCCCCTTCTCCACCAAGGACATCTCTCACGGCGTCGGGCCTCGAATCAATGCGCGCGGGCGAATGGCCGACCCGCTGGCGTCCCTGCAATTCCTGACCACAACCGAGCAAGAGCAGGCGGACTATCTCGCAGCCCTCTTGGAGCGCGAGAACGAGGCACGCAAGGGAGTCGAGCGCACCATGACGGCGGTGGCGATGGACGTCGCCAGCGTGCAGGCCGAGGCCGGCATGCCCGCACTGGTGATCCATCTGCCCGACGGCCACAGTGGCGTGCACGGCATCACGGCGTCACGGATCGTCGAGGCGTTCGGCCGGCCGACGTGCTGCCTGTCCCCGAAGCAGGGAAAGCCAGGTGTCCTGACCGGTTCCCTGCGCACCGTCCCCGGTGTCCACGTGCGCCACGCGCTGGCTGCGGTCGCTAAGGCCCATCCCGACCTGCTGCTCTCGTGGGGCGGTCACGCCGGGGCTGGCGGGACGTCATTGGCTGAGCAGGATCTCGTGCGCTTCCAGGACGCCTTCTGTGCGGCGGTGGCGGCGCAGGCGGACCCCGCGAGCTTCGGGCCGGTGACCTGGAGCGACGGGTCGCTCGGTCGCGCACCGGACAAGTCCGTGCTCGAGGAGCTCGACGCGCTGGAGCCCTACGGCCGCGAGTTCGAACCGGCGGCGTTTACCGACCGGTTCGTAGTGGAACAGGTAAAGCCAGTCGGCGACGGCAGTCACCTTAAATTGCAGCTGCGCAGCGATTACGGGATCCACTCGGGCATCTGGTTTCGCGCCCTGACCCCGGGCGGCGCCGTTCCCGTACAGGTGGGCGAGGCGGTGCTGGCCACCTACCAGCTGGCTGCCAACAGTTTCCGAGGACGCACGACCGTGGACATCCAGATCCAGGCGGCGCAGACCATTCAGTGAAGAGGAGTCAGAAGATGGAAACCCAATCCAAGGCGCCGAGGGTTGTCGTTGGCGTGGTTATGGCGGTGATGGTCGCGGCGGCCATGATGGTGAGCTTCAAGCCGTCCGAGTCGATTGAAGGGCAGCGCGACGCAGCCACGGCGCAGCGGGAGGAGCGGCCGATTCCGGCATCGCCATGGACGGGCGAGGTTGCCGGTGTTGCTCACGGCGACGCCACCGGACTCGGATTCGCCTCGGATGCAACGATCGCGCAGAGCGCGAGCGACATCGAGGCAGCGAACGCCGCGTTCGACGTCGGTCATGCGGTGACGCCACGGGTGGTCGACGCGATGCAGACGATGCGGATCGACGGTTCGTCGCTGGACGCCATGGTTGATTCGATCAACACGATCACGTCGAGCCTGCCCGAGGACGATGCCAGGGCCTTCCAGAAGGCCGTGCGCATCCTGATGGTGGCGAGCCTGCCCATCGAGCAGATGCGCGCGCAGAAGATTGCCGTCGACAAACTGCCTCCCGAGCGATTGATCGCCGGCGCGCAGAAGGTCCTGGCTGGGCGCACGCCGCTGGAGGTTCTGAAAATTGCCCAGGCCCGCATCAACGCCGAACTCGCAAAACGTGCCAATGGCTACGGGCTGGGGAATAACCAGCCCGTGACCGAGGGGCGGATCACACAGTAGGGACGCCCCTAGCCTTTGTGGGGGCGGCGGCGCGAGCGTTCGCCACCGCGTGAAGGCGCGGGTACGCCGGCGCGCGTGTGGGAGAGGGGCGCGGCTGAGGACGCGTCCGGCGATGGCAGTGCGCGGCTGGCGGCGATGGTGGCCACCGACGCACCTTCCGGAACGATGGCCAATACGGGCAACCCGTGTGGCACCGGTCGCGTGATCGCCATGGCCGAGGCGCGCTCCGACGCCACGCCGGCGAAGGCCATGAGTGCGAGGTTATAGCCCTGCATCGCGACATCGACGTTGCTACGCGCACGATCCAGCGTGATCAGCGTAGACGCCATCCAGTCGGTCTCGTCGCCCTCGAAGGCTGCCTGCTGGTGTTCGTCCATCGTTCGACCAATGAACCGCGCAACCAACTGCAGAGCCGCCACGTGCTGTGCACGCGACGTCAAGGCGCCCTCAGCGATCACGCGGGCCATTTGGTCGACCGGCGTGTCCTCACGTAGGCGTCGATCCCACTCGCGGAACTCGTCATCACCCAGACCCTCGCCGGAGAGCTTGGCGGCCTTCGTGTAAAAGGCCGCCAGGTGCGCGAGCCTGCGCCAGGCAATCGCGGGAAGTGCATCGCGCATGTGGACATCCACGTCATGCCAAAGCACGCGGAATACTTCGTCCAGCGCCGACATCGCCGCATGACGCGGGTCGGTGATGCGAACGACCGCCACACCAGGCGGCAGCGAGGCAAGGTTGACCTGACGAAACGGGACGGTCGGAATAAAGGTTGTCTCGTGCCGCGCGACCGCGAGCGTCAGGCCGGGCGGCCAATCTGCCGGTTCGCGGGGGGTGACCGATTCCCAGATGGCGACGGGCAGGCCGTTCTCGTCGATGGCGATCGTCTGGGGCGGCCCCATGGCATCCATGGCGTCGTACTCGGCCACCGTCACGCACGAACGCGCGAGGAACGTCCGCCACTGGAGGTCGGCTTGCTGCACGAGCGAGTCGATCTCGAGCGCGAGCCGGCGCGTCAGATCCTTGTCGACGTCGAGAGAGGACAGGATTTCGCCGAGATGGGCGGCGTGCGCCAAGTGGGCGGTCGTCATCGCCAAGGCGTAGGACTCGGCGGGGTTTGGCACGGGCAGACGCACCTCGAATGGGTGGTCGGCCGGCTTGGCGCGAAGATGATTGTTTCGGGACATGCGTGTCGGCTCTCGATGGCGTCCATCAGGGATGGAACGCAGGATGACCCAGGCACCGGCCCCTCTGGTCCGGAAAAGTAGGGTTCATTTCAGCACGTTTTGCAAATTCCTGCGGTGCCTCCATGCCTACCCTGTACGGACATCACGGGAGTTACGCATGGCCAAGACCACCAAACCGCAGAATCGAGGCCTCTTCATGGCCGTCCTCTTGGCCTCCGGGGCCATCTTTGCCTTCATCGCCCACCAGCGTTGGGGCGGAGAATCGGTCACGGTCGAGGAGGGCGCCGGTGGTGTCGTCGCCGCCGATGAGCAGCTGCTCGACCGATTCGAGGGCACGCCCGCGGTGGGCCGCGCCTTCCGGAGCGTTGTCGAGCCTGCCCCCGCACAGCCGCGTCGTGCACCCGAACAGGCATCGCCCCAGCGCCCGACCCAAGAGGACATCACCAACGAGCGTACGCGTGCGAATGTTGAGCGTGGTGCGACGCTCGGCTTGCCGTCCGTGGTGTCGGCCAACAGTTTCATGCTGAATGGACGCCAGGTCGTGCTGTGGGGCGTGGCGGTGCCTGACGCGCGGGTCCCTTGCCTGACCGGATCTGTCCAGTGGTACTGCGGCGAGCAGAGTCTGCTCGCCCTGCGGCGAGCGCTCGGCCGCTACGAGGTTGCGTGCTTCGACAAGGGGACGGATCGGCTCGGCCGTATGGTAGGTAAGTGCTTCGTCGGCCTGTTCGACGTCAGCGCCCTGCTGGTGCGCGAGGGATGGGCAGTCGCCGATACCGACATCACCGGCGACTACCGGGCGGACGAGTCCGATGCGAAGTTCAAGAAGAAGGGCATCTGGACCGGCACGTTCGACCGGCGCACGTTCGTCGGCTCCGGCGGCTGAGCGCTGGCGCCTCGGTCAACCCGCTTCGTGTTGGTCAAGCCACGCCCCGTAAGAGGTCACTTGGTCGAGCTTGAAGCGGGACAGGTCCTCCAGCACGCCGACAAGGTAGGTGCCGTCCGCCGTGCGCAGGGGCTCGACCGGGATCATCTCGTAGTTCACCTGACCGCGGACGAATGATGCGTGGCCCTCATGGAAGACCGGCACCCACTCTTCCGATCCCATGCGGGAGATGTCCTCCGCCGACACGTCCGCTCCCTCCGCCGCCTCCATAAGGGCGAGCAACGACGAGGGCGAGTAGACGACGACGAACATGCCCTGCGCTTCCTCGTTGAGAAACAGGACGCCGTTGGGGGCATTGTGGACGTACATCTCACAGGCCTCCCACGGGAGCAGCCCGAGGAGCGCCCCGAAGGCCTGTGCGTCCCACAGGAAACCGAAGTCGTCGCGCGACAAGGATTGGGCCACGGAGGCGAAGGCCGAAGCGAAGTAGCGCCACTGCAGCTGGTCGATCACCAGGGAAAGATCGTCGATGGCGGTTGTCGACGACTTCTCGATGTAGTGGTCGATCAGTCCGTCGTTGAAGCCCTGGATGACGGTTTCCTTGTTCGCCTGGCCGGTGAGCAGAATGCGCCCGACGTGCCTCTCGGCACAGGAAGACAGGAACTCCAGCCCGGTCATCTCCGGCATGGCGTAGTCGGCGACCACGACGGAGGGGATGTTGAAGCGGCGCGGGTCGTACATGATCTGATGGATCATGGGTACATCGAGCACAAGCTCGGCTTCAGATCCCTTCGCGCGCCGGCGCACCAGTGAGCGCAGGATACCGGGCGTACCTTCGGCCGACGCAATCTGGTCCAGCGCTTCGCCCGCCGAGGAGAAGCTCTCCAGCGTGACATCCAGGTGCGGTCGCATGACCTTCAGGTAGGTCTCGTTGTCGTCGATATGCAGGACACGGGTCGGAAAATAGAAAGGCGGAACCGTGGAGGGCAGATTACGCAGCACTGGGGGCGTCCTCTTGAAGCGCGGGTAGGATGACGGTGAAGCGGGTATAGATGCCTTCGTGGGAGGTGCAGGAAATGGTGCCGCCCATCTTGCCAACGACATCTTGGCAGTATGCCAATCCAATGCCCAGCGCCGTATCGGGGCGGCCCCTGCCGGATACGTACCTCTCGAACACCAGGGGCAGGGTTCCGGGCGAGATGCCCGGTCCGCTGTCCCAGACGACGATTCGCCCACGGCTCTCGGAAAGGCGATCGACCATGATGACAATGGTCGCACCGGGCTTCTTGGCCGTGTAGTGGATCGCGTTTTTGATCAGATTGAAGATCACGTTGGTGAGGGCCGGCCCCCAGCCAAGGAAGGTGAAATTCGCACTGACGGTGAAGCTCACGCGGTCCTTTTCGGCGGTGGAACCGTAGGGGTAGCGCTTAATGGCAGCGTCGACCGTTGCCCCGGCATCGACCCTGCTCATCGCCTGCTGGTTAGTTACTTGCGCGGCCGCCAGAAGCATTTCGATGGTGACTTGCGCGTGCTCGGCCTCAGACGCCACGGTGTCGGCCAGCTCGCGGACCACTGCGAGCGACCGCGCCCGCATACGTGGCTTGATGAGGCCGGCCTCGATAGCGGCGTCGTAGCCAGCGATCAATTCGGGGAAGTGGCGCTCTAATCCACTGGCGGCCAGGTGGATCGAGGCGAGCGGTGTGCGTAGCTCATGGGCGATGGTCGAGGTCACTGACCGCATGCTGTCCGTACGGACACGCCAGGCGATCACGCGACTAAGGTCGCACAACACGGCACCAACGCCGGCGAAAAGCCACACGGCGGCAATAGGGCCGACGGTGTGGTACGGAACTTCCGAGTGGTGGAAAAGGATGTTCAGGAGCACGCCCAGTCCGCAACCGACGAACACCGACACCAGACTGGCACGTACATCGAAAAGCATGAATACCAGGAGCAGGCAAGTGATCTGGTAGGCAAGCCATACCGCGGTGAGTCCGTTCATCAGCACCATGTAGGTGCTGAACAGAGGGAAGCTCACGGTGATGTAGATGAGCCAGTAGACGGGCAGGTAAGTGCGCCAGCGCCTCGGAATCGAGGCCTCGAACACGATGGGCAGACCGAGGAGAGCCATGGCCAGGCGCAACCACCCGTTTTCATGGGGCTGGGGGAACAGCACCCCGAAGACCACGTAGAACAGGGGTTGGGACACCACGGCCATGGTGCCCAGGAGGGCCATGCGGTTCTCCGCGACACGAGCGCCGTCGACTACGGAATGGCGCAGTCGGCTGATGCTGGCGCGAAGGTTGCCGTGGAGACGTTGGGAGCGGGAGATAGTGGTGGGCATGTAATGGGTGACCCCGGGCCTTCCATAATACCGTCCGAAGTGGGTTCAACTTTAGGGCGTGTGAGCGGCTGTCATACATGGCGGTATGACTCAGACGCCCCCGACTCCCTCTTCCTGGTACGCCCCGCTGCGCCAACGCCGCAGCCTCGGATCGAGCGCCCATCGGCCCGGTTCGCTGGCTGGGCTGCATGCCGCGCGGCAGGTCCACCTTTCCCAGTTCTTCACTCCAGAGGCAGTCGCCGCGCTGATGTGGCGCGTGGTGCAGCCTGCAATGGCCGACGCCCTGGCCCGGCGCCCCGGCGCCCGCGTGTCGATTCTGGACAACAGCGTCGGCACGGGCAGCCTGCTGCGCTTCGCCGACCCTGACTTGCACGAACTGGGAGGCGCCGACATCCACCAGCCTAGCATCGCGGACCTGATGGCCGTGGCCGAGGCGGCAGGGTTTCAGCTGACCATGGAGGCGCTGGACTTGCCCGAGCAGCGCGCCAAAGGATGGGGCGTCGGACTCATCAACCCGCCGTTTTCGATCCACCTTGAATCCCCTCTGCTGCAGGCTGGATTCACCACGACGCTCGGGAAGTTTGGCGCGGACACGGCCGCCGTCAGCCATGCGTACGCCTTGGAACGGGCGCTGGCCGCATGCGCCGTGGTCGTGGCGCTGCTGCCGACTACGTATGCAGCAACGCTGTCCGGATCGGACCTCGATGACGGGCGCCTGCGTGCGGTGCTTCGCCTGCCGGTTGGCTCGTTTCGCGAGGAGGGTACCGATGTCGACGTAAGCGTGGCCGTGTTTGGCGACGCGGCGGGCGATGCGGCGGCTATCCTGACGTTGCCATCATTGGACGCGGCGCTGCCGCCGATGGCGCTGGCCTGCCCGAACACATCCGAGGTCCGACCCACCTTACGGCCCGCCACGGTGCACAGCTCGGCGCCGGCGATCACGACGCCGGTCACGGGCGACCCACGGGTGTGGATCTCCCACAGCGGCCGCAAGCTCCATCTGCGTTTTGCCTGTGGCTTCACCCATGCGCGCGTGATGAACGCGATCCTGCGCAAGAAGCTGCCGCCGCGGTTGCCCGAGGAGGGGCGTTATCCCCGCGGCGTGCGCTTCACCGGCCAGGGTCAACTCGATCTGGAGAACTACCTGACGCAGGAGCAGCCTATTGCCGCGTGGGGGAATTTCCTGGACGTGATCCGCAGCGCGGGTGCGACCGTGCTGCCCGACCCGGGCATTGTCGGCTACCTGCGCTGGCGCTCCCGGCACGATGCGCGCGCGCGCACCCCGCTCGGTCGCATGGCGCGAGTGGAGGGCATGCCCACGCAGGGTCCGGTCTGCGCAACGGCGCGCAAAGCGATCCAGTGCAACCCGCTACGCTGGGGCTCTGGCGTCTTCGCCAAGGGCGAGGCAGTGGAGTTCACCGCCGACGGTGGGGTGTTCACGGCGACGCACGCGACCACCGGCGAGGTCCTGAGTCTGGATGAACCTGCGTTCCTCGCCGCGTTCGAGACCCAGTCCATGGGCACCGGCCCGGGCTGGGCTCAGATTCACCCGAGCCGCGAGGTCGTGTTCCCCGAGATGGCCAAGGCCGGGCGCGCGCGACTCGCGCAGACCGGCGGCGATCGCGTGGCGAGCTGGTCGTACCAGTTGGGCGACGTCATCGAGCTGCGCATGGCGCGCGGCGGCGTGGTGGGCTTCGAGATGGCACTGGGCAAGACGCGCACGGCCATTGCACTGTGCCTGGCCGGCGGCCGTCGCAACCTGATCTGTGTCGAGGCGCATCTGGTGGGCGAGCTGCTGACGGAGCTTGCGGAGGTCGGCGTGGCGCAAGAGGACTACCAGGTCATCCTGTCCCCAGACGACTGCACGATCCTGCGCCGTATCAACATCATCGCCTACAGCCGCCTGCGCATGCCCATCAACCGCGCGCACCCGCGTCGCACCTACGCCAGCCTTCTGCGCCGGCGCATTGCCACGATGGTTTGCGACGAGGCGCATCTGCTGCGCAACCCCGATTCGGCCCAGACGCGCGCCGTCCACGCTGTCAGCCCGCGCCGACGCTACGGCATGACCGGCACGCCGTGCGCCAACCTGCCGCGCGACCTGCTTCCGCTGATTCAGTGGGCCGGCGGTGACGCCACGGCCATCCAGCCCTACGGCCGCTTTCATGCCTTCCTTGAACCGGTGCTGCTGGCCAGCATGCTGCCGGCGCGCCGCGGTGTGGACGTATTCCGCGAGCGCCACGTGGTCACCGAGTGGGTCACGAACGAGTTTGCGGAGGATCTACGCTCCGGCGCCAAGCGCGAAGTGCCCAAGGTCGAGGGCCTGGCCCAGTTGCGCGCGTGGGTGGCTCCTTTCATCAAGCGCCGCGTCGCCCAGGAACCGGAAGTTGCGCGCTACGTCCGCACGCCGCCGCACTCAGTGGTTCATCACGTCGTGCCGTGGGACACCGAGCACCTGGCCTACTGGCTGACGGTGGCCGACGAGTTCACCCAGTGGTATCGCGATGCGCGGGCCGACGCCGTGCACAACGGCAAGCAACTCAATCTGGTCGCCCTGCTGGCGCGTATCGGCGCGCTGATTATGGCCGGGAACTTCCCGCAGCACGGCGTGGAGGGGTTCGGCCTCTACGCCACCCTGACCAGCAAGCAACGCTACGCGATCGAACGCGCCGTGACCCACGTCCGAGATGGACACAAGACGATCGTCTATGTCGAGAACCCCGGCCTTGCAGATCTGCTGGCCAAGCACATCAATGCGGCGGGCGTCCCGGCCATGCCGTTCCACGGCAAGATCTCGATTACTGAGCGCAACCGGGCATTGGGAGATGATTTCCGGCGCGGCGACGTCGCGTGCATGGTGGCCACGCTGGGCGTCGTCCAGACGGGACTCAACATTCCCGAAGCCTCGCGCGGCATCTTCGCGGCGCGCTCGTGGACCACCAAGACCGAGCAGCAGGCCCGGTACCGCATGCTGCGCCCGCAGCAGACGCGACACGCCCTGTTCGAGACGTTGGAGCTTCCGGGAAGCCTCGACACCTATCAGGCGATGATGCTCGATTTCAAGGCAGACGCGACCGGCGCGGCGGTGGACTTCCTGGCCCCGCAGAAGGGCGACGAGGAGTTTACCCACCTGGACACCATCATCGAACGCTTTGTGCAAGGCCTATCCGCGATGCGCGGTCAGACGTCCCATGAGTTCCGCCAGAGGTTGAAGCATGCAGCATGAAGTCGTCGGATCGGTACGCATTGGCCCGGAGTGGGTCTCCATCAAGCGCCGTGGCACGTCCGGTGTCGACACGGCCCGCATCCTCGGGCGCGTTGGCGAAGGCGAGGGCATCGTGATCTACCTCGATCGCGTTCTGCATCGCCAGGACGGCGAGGTCTACGGCGCCGGGTGGAATGCGCGCGGGGCGCTGGTCACGGAACTGTACCGGGGCCAGTAAAACCTGTCGCAAGTTTTGATCGCAAGGGCGCGTGAGACGGTGGATAGGTCTCCACCACAAAGGTCCGCGCCATGTCCAACGCCACCGATATGATCCGTCTTGAGTGCTTCAAGGGGGGCAGCTCCAAGTTCTACGAGATCATCCTGGAGCAGTCTGGCCAGGCTGACGATTACAAGGTCGTCACCCGCTACGGGCGCATCGGCACCTCGGGCGCATCGGCGGCGAAGTTCGAACACCTGACGCTTGCCCAAGCCGAGCGGGAACGCGAAAAGATCGTGCGCGAGAAGGAGCGCAAGGGCTACGAGGTGATCCGCCGCACCGGCGCGGCGAGCGCGTCATCCGCCGCCCCCAGCGCCTCATTGGCGTCGGCTGTTCCAGCACGTCCGCGGCTGGAGGTTGACCTCCAGCTGGCCGCGCCCTCGGCGCTTGACACGGACACCCTGATCGAGGGGCGCACCTACCTGATGCAGGAAAAGCACGATGGCGTGCGCGCGCTGCTCTCGGGTATGGCAGGCGTGGCGATCCTGCGCAACAAGCGCGGCCGATTGCTGGACGTGCCCGCCGGCGTCGCCGCCTTTGCCGAGGCCGCGCTCACCGGCGACGGGGAAACGATCCTCGACGCGGAACTGGTCGGCGATCGGCTATTCATTTTCGACCTGCTGATGCTCAATGGCGAGGACATGCGCGGGGAGGGATTCCGCCGTCGTTACGCGACCCTTGAAGGGCTGGTGCTGCCTCATGTCGAACACGTCACGCTTAGCCCGGCGTTCTCCTTCCCGACCTCCAAGCGCGCCAACCACGATGCCCTGCTCGCCGCCGGCGCAGAGGGCGTGGTGTTCAAGTGCGGATCGGCTCCCTATGCAGGCGGACGCAGCGCGGGCAACGGTGATTGCCTCAAGGTGAAGTTCGTCGAGTCCGCGACCGTGCGCGTGAAAGCACCGCACGCGACCAAGCGCAGCGTCGCCATCGAAATGCTCGACGGTGAGTCGTGGGTGGACGTGGGCAACGTGACGATTCCGCCGAACCATCCCATTCCGGCGGCGTCAGCTCACGTAGAGGTTCTGTATCTATACGCATACCGGGGAGGTTCGCTCTACCAGCCCGTCTACAAGGGCGAGCGCGATGACGTGTCTGATGCCGACTGTGCCATCGGCCAGTTGAAGTTCAAAGCCGAAAGCCGCCTCGCTGCGTGAGGACTTTCGCCGGCTTCTTTGGCGCGCGGCGCCCTACGCTCCAATAGAAGCACATTCCACGGAGAACACCATGACCTTCTTGAACACCCTCAAGCCAGTCCTGCGCGGCCAATCGGCTGTTACCTTCCGACTGACCGCAACCGAGGAGGGCGGTTTCCGCCTGTTGGTGACGCCGAGTCTGCAAGGCATCGACGCCGACACCGACGACGTGGAGCTGGCCCACCTACAAGCGCTCCTTGCCGCGCCCTTTACGCTTGCGCTTCCCGCTGGCGCCGACCTCGATCAGGCGCTCGCCGACGCGGTGGCGCAGTTCCAGTCACTGCGCGAGCCGAAGCTCAACGAGCTGGACGCGCTGCGTGCCCGCATGGCGGCTGCCGACGCCGATGCCAAAAAGCGTGCAGACGAAGCCAAGGAAGCGGCCAAGGACGCAGCGAAAGCCAAAGCCGCCAAGGGCAAGACCGCGCCGGCGAAGGTAGCTCCAAAGCCTCAACCGGCCCCGCCTCCGACTGGCGACATGTTCGGCTTGCCGGCCGATGCGCCGCCGCCAGCCGCCGACTCCACCGCCGCAGCGGCCACCCTCGTCGAGAGCGAAGGCACCGATGACGCGGACACCGAGGAGGAAGCGGCATGAGCGACGTCGCCACGATTACCCGCATGCAGCGCCGGTTCCGCTTTGGTGCGACTGTGCTGGAGGACATTGACCCGAGCCTGGCGCCGTCCGAAGTCCTCGCCCTGTACGTGCCCAGCTACGGCTTCCTCGCGCAAGCGACGCTCGGGGAGCCGACGAACGAAGGAGACTACCTCGTCTACCCGGTACTCAAGCCGGCTGTCCACACCAAGGGCGCGTCGCGCCCTTCGCGCGCCCAGCGAGCGGCGGCGGATAAGGCCATCGAAGGCATCCGGCATTGGGCCGGCACCAACGAGGACGTGTCCACGTCCGACCGCTGGAAGGCAGTGTTCGAGCTGACGCGGCATGCCGCCACCAGCGCGCCCGCCGCTGTCGATTCCGCTTACCTGCCGATGGTTTGACGATGACGCTCTGGTCGCCCCCACGCATCAGCAAGTCCGCGCTCGTCGCCACGCGTGCCGCGTTCGCGCCGCTGGCCAACGGGCTGGGAAGCGCGGCGCGCGGCGCGGCGGCGCGGCGGGCGATCCATGGCCTGCGTGCGGGCCGCGTCACGCCCGGCCAGGTCGAGCTGGCGCTTGCAAGCGGGGAGGGCGGGCTGCTGGCCTTGCTCGCCAACTGCGCCGCGCTGCCGCAAGCGCCCACCGTTGAGGGAAAGGCGCTGGCAAGTGTCACCACTCGCAGCCTCTTGTCGCGCCCGACCATTGAAGCTCTGCTGGTGTGGTGCCGCGCGCTGCTGTCCGAAGGCTACGTGTCGGTCGAGGAACTGGATTCGCTCAACGCGAGCCGGAACGCCCCGGACATACTGCGGCTCGTGGTCACCGGCTGGAACCGCATGGTTGACGCCGTTGTGGACGGCATGGGGTTGTCTCCGCCCGTGTCGGCGCGCTGCGCCTACACGCTCGCGCCGGCATCGGTGCTGCGCGCCATGGAGGAAGCGTCCGGTCAGGTCTACGGGATCGACCAGCTGTTCGACGAGGGAAAGGACTGTGATGGCGTCGTCACAATCACCGACGCATGGCCTTGCGTCGATCTGATGGCCGACCCGGCGACCGACCCGGCGTTCTACGGTGCGCTCTGTCACGCGTGGGATTCGGCAGCCTCCAAGTGCGGCCTACTCGTTTCCAGTGGCGATACAGATGGCTATCTGGGAGGCATGCTCACTGAGGCGCTTCACGACCTGGGTCGCACGGCGACATGGGACGGCGACGTGCCCCATTTTGAGACGGAGGCCATGGAGTGGGCTATCGAGGAGATTGGCTGGTTCGCGCCCGAGGAGTTTCCCGATGTGGCCGCGACGTTCCTGCGCCACGCTAAGCACGACCGGGCGGCGCGCGCGATGGACACGAGGGCGATGGACTCGGCGCTGGCCGGCGATGCGGAAAGGACGGCGCTGGTCGCGCGGCTGCGCGGGATCGCCGATTCGCTTCCGGCAAGACCGCGCCGTTCAACGCGCAGCCGTGCCCGATCTCAGACCTTCTATTCGACCGAAGGGCAGGAGCACTTCTGCGCGCTATTGCCGCGCCACGCCGGGCTGGCGTCGATGTACGAGGCCCAGTTGCAAGAGGCTTCCAGCGAAAGCGCTGTGTTCTTCGCGGCCCATGACGCGCAAGACCCTGCACAACTTCTGGCTGTGGCGAAGGAAGGGATCATGCAGGTCGCAGCGGCGTCCGCCGCGCTGTCCTACGTTCAGGAGTACAACGATGCCACGTCCTCTCGTTGACACAGTGACCGACGCCTCCTTGGGGCGAGTCGGGCAGATTCAGACGACCTTCGCACTGCTGTTCCATAGCCGCGCGCACTCCAACAGCCTCGAAGTGGTTACCGCCCATCGCGTCGATACCATCAAGGGCGCGCCGGTTATCGGCGCAGGTCGGCCGATCACGCCGGAGGATGAGCGCAAGGTCCAGCTTCTGCTGCTGTCGCGCCGCGAAGACCCAGCCCCGATGCAGGTGTTCCCCGCGCATCTTCTGTTCTGCGATGCAACCCGCCTGGTCTGGTGGCAACCCTCGCAGGTACGCCCGATGTACTTGCGCGACACCGAGGGCAAGCCCTCCGTGATTGTGACGCGCTGGCCGAACCTGATCTTCCACGTGACCGACCGGAGCCTGTCCGTGGCCACGTTCGATGGCGAGGGCAGGCCCGATGCCACCACGCGCCTGCTCCATTCGACGCTGCCCAACATCTACCAGGACACATCGGTCTGCACTGGCAACGCAATGCTGCCGGTGGGTCCGGCGGTGGAGGAAATGGACCGCTGGGAGGCGGTGATCTTCGAGACGGCGTTCACGCACTCGAACAACCCGACGGCGCTTCGTCGTGGTCGCGCGAAAGAGCCGATGGACGTGGAAGCCTTCTGGCGCGCGCGCGATGGCGTGGTCGATGCGTTCCCCTACAGGCGCGCGGCAGATACGGGCGTCACGCTGGGCGCGTGGATCGCCGAAGGCGGTCGGGCGTGAGCGCAGCCGTCGATCCTCGCGACGCAGTTTTGCAGGCCGCGTTCCCCACGGTGCCAGTACCGCGCTTCGGCGCGCTGCCTGACCTTCCAGTGGGTTGCAAGCGCCTGCTCGTGGCCTCCGATGGCCTGTATCTGGAAGTGCGCAGCTCCGCGCTCCATGCGCGCCTGCGGCTGGCCTGCGCGGACACGCCCAACGGCGCGTGCAGCGAGTTCCTCACCCCGGCGGGCGGTCGGCTGGATCGAAACTGGATCGGCAAGCTGGTCGAGCTGGCGCTGGCCGGTGGCGACAGCGAAGTGGCCAGCGGCATTGTGTTGGGCGAGGACGGCTGGCTCCTTCATCGTCCGCAGACGATCTCCTCCTCTGGTGCCCACATCACGTACCGCGACGACTTTGAGGACGACACGCTGCTGGTGGACATGCACAGCCACGGCGCGCACGACGCCTTCTTTTCATCTACCGATGACGCCGGTGACCTAGCCCGGCCCGGCCCGTATTTAGCGGTCGTTCTTGGGCGCTGCCAATCGCGTGCGAGCCTGTCGTGGGTGGTGCGTTTCGTCTGCGCGCCGTATCTGATTGCGCTCGACACCGAGCGCCTCACCGACTTGGGTTGCCTCTGATGGGTTCCTTCACCATTCCTGCCTCGTTGGTCGGCGGCACGCGCCGCCCCCGCGTGATGATCGTCGGCGTCGGCGGCACGGGAAGCCACTTCGCCGAGGCGTTCGCGCGACTCCAGCATACCGTCATGGCGCTCGGACATCCTGGCTTCGAGGTAACGCTCGTGGACGGTGATCGCGTTAGCCAATCGAACGTCGGCCGTCAACGCTTCTATGCGTCCGATACTGGGTTGTCGAAGGCACTTTGCCTCGTCCACCGGATCAACATGGCGTTCGGATTCGACTGGGAAGCCAGCCACGGTTACTTCAAGCCCAAGAGCCTCGGCGACGTCCGAACCCCTGACCTCCTCGTGATTTGCACCGACAAGGCACTGCTGCGCGCTGAGATCGGGAGCCACATGGCAAAGCGGCCCAGCGAGGCGCTCTGGGCTGACTTCGGCAACGGTGCGGCGAAGGGGCAGGTTTGCCTCGGCCACCTTGGCAAGCCGGCGGCCAGCGAGCGCCTTCCGAACGTGTTCGACCTGTATCCGGAGCTCTCGCAAATGGAGCGTGCCGATCGAGAGGAGCCGTCCTGCTCGATGGCCGAAGCGATCACGCGGCAAGAGTTCCCGATCAACCAACAGGTCGCCCAACTGGGTATCGCACTCCTGTGGACGCTCCTGCGCAAAGGGTCGCTCGACCATCACGGCTACTTCGTGGAAACGACGCCCTTTGTCCAGACGCGACCGATGATGATCGACCCGGTGGCGTGGTCGTTCTACGGGTACGAGGCACCCAAGGCAGCCCGGCGTGCGCGTGCAAAGCGTGCGGCTGCTGGCTGATCGGGGAAGAAAAGGCAGCGAGATAAGAGGGTGGTTTCAAAACGCGGCCCAAGTTTGAGGCGCGCGAAGATGATTCACGATTGTTGCGAGTGTCGAACGGCCCCTATGACCGACACCGTATCCAACCAACCAGAGGAGTTAACCATGGCCAGTCGCGGCGTCAACCGAGTCATCATCGTCGGCAACCTCGGAGCCGATCCCGAAACCCGCTACGCCAGCAGCGGCACCGCCATCACCAGCCTTCGGGTCGCCACGAGCGAACAGTGGACCGACAAGCAGAGCGGTGAGAAGCAGGAACGCACCGAGTGGCACCGCGTCAAGATGTTCGGAAAGTTGGCCGAAATCGCCGGCGAGTACCTGAAAAAGGGCCGGCAGGTCTACGTCGAAGGTTCGCTGCGTACGGAGAAGTACACCGACAAGGAAGGCATCGAGCGCTACTCCACCGACATTGTCGCCAGCGAAATGCAGATGCTCGGCGGCGGTCAGGATCGCCAGGACGACGGGGATCACGACGGCGGCCGGCAGGGTCAGCAGGGCAACGGCCAGCAGCGCGGGCACGGCGGTGGGCAGTCGCGCGGCAATGGCAACGGCGGGAACGGAAACCAGAACCGTGGCGGCAGCCAAGGCAATCAGGGCAATGGTCAGGGTCGCTACGACAACCGGAACGGCAACCAGAATCAGGGCCGCGGCAATGGCGGCGGCTATGGCGGCAATGACCATGCCAGCGCAGGAAATAGCAGCTTCTCAGATGATGAAATACCGTTCTAGATCAGTCACTTAGCGCACATCTTAAAGCCATCCACGCGAGCCATTCCAAGTACCCACTACCATGCTCCGACTCATTCTCACCGTCGTCTTTGTCGTCCTCTGTGTCCTCGTGGTGGGCGCTTTGATCGGACTCGGCCGGCGCGCTCCGAACCGGCGCCGTCCGGCGAAGCGTGAGAGTGAGCGGAGCGGGGGCGGGGACGCGAAGCTCAAGGCGTAGTGCGCGTGGCCAAGGGATCGCAGGGAAACGAAAGCACGGCACTCGCCGTGCTCTCGTCATTTGGTGTCACCAGGCCTTGGCACCCGCCCCTGCTGCTGCCGACGTCCTACGACGACTTCACCGAGCCATTGACCGACCTGCGCGACGTTGAGCCAGGCGTCCCGTGTGCCGTCCACGTCCACGCGGTAGACGCGCCCACCCGAGCCGGACGCGGCATCCCTCGCGTGACATTTCTGGTATCTGACCGCACCGGCGAGCGCTGGCGTGTGACGCTGTTTGGGGATGACCCTGCGCTTGGCGAAGGCATCTTGCGCGGCGCGGAGCTGCTGATGCTCGTGGTCGGCAAGGAGTGGCGCGGCGAGCTGGGCCTAACGTGCAAGGAGAACGTCGATCTGCACTGGCTGGGCAAAGTGCGTCCGCTGTATCCCGGTCGGGGTGCTGACCGCGAGCGCACGCGGGCGATCGTCCGCACATTCCTGCCCGGCAACGTCCAGCACGCATCGGCTTATGTGGCCAGGCACCTGGAACCCATCGCACAAGTGCAGCACCTGCTGGCTGCAGTGGGCTGCGAGGGATGGTCCTTGGAGGACGTGATCTGGCAGACCCACGAACCGAAGTCGCTTGCCTATGCCGACCATGCACGTCGTGCCTACCTCGAACTGGCCGCGCTTGGCGCCATCCATCGTTCGCAGTCCGGTCATGACCCGCAGCCGGCGGCGCCACTGGTTCTGGCGACACTGAGTAGTCGCGCCTCCGCTTTTCCTGGCCAACTCACCAGCGACCAGCGTGTCGCCGTCAAGGGTATCGCGCAGGAGCTTGCGCAGCCGGTCGCCATGCGCGCGGTCTTGGCCGCTGACGTCGGTACGGGCAAGAGCTGGGTGGCCGAGCTGCTGGCGGCCGCGTCGGCCGACGCCGGTGGCCGCACGCTCATCATGGCTCCGACGTATCCCTTGGCGGTGCAGCTCGCGGAGGAGTTCCAACGCATCTTCCCTGACATCCCCTGCGTCCTGGTGGCCGATGGGCATGACGATTCCCAGGCGGCTGCGGCAACGGTGGTCGTGGGCACAAGCGCCGTGCTCACCCGGTCGCTGGGCGAATTTGCGCTGGTGGTGGTCGACGAGCAGCAACGGTGGTCGCGTGGCCAGCGCGAGCACTACGTCACCACGCGCACGCACCTGCTGGAGATGTCGGCCACCTGCATCCCACGCACGCAGGCGCTCATCCGATTCGGCAAAGTGGCCGTGTTCCAGATGCGCGAGACGCACGCGAAGAAGGAGATCCACACGCACCTGTGGGAGGGAAGCGGCGCGCCGATGTTCGCCCACGTCAAAGCCGCGATCGACGCGGGCCGACCGATCATGGTCGTGTACCCCAAGCGCGAGTCCGAGGACGACTGCAAAAAGAAGAGGTCCAAGGGCAAGGCAGCGGGCCAGATCGACGATCGGCACAGCATCGAGGAGGCGTTCCCCCGCTGGGACTCCATGTACCCGGGTCGGGTTCGTGCCATGACGGGCGAAGACGACAACGAGGCCAAGCGCGCCGGCATCGACGACCTCAAGGAAGGGCGTGCGCAGATCCTGTTGACGACGACGGTGGTCGAAGTGGGGATTTCCGTGGCCAACCTCTACGACATTGTGGTCGTCCACCCTGACCGCTATGGCATCACGACGCTTCACCAGCTGCGCGGGCGCGTGGCGCGCAACGGCGGCGTCGGGCACTGTCACCTGTGGTGTCCCGAGCCGATGTCCGCCAAGACCCGTGAGCGCCTGGAGGTGGTGGTCAGCACCACCGACGGATTCGAGCTCGCCGAGGCCGACCTGCGCATCCGCGGCACGGGCGACCTGGGCGCCGAGTCTTCTACCCAGTCGGGCGCGGACGAGACGCTGTTGTTCGGCGCGCCGTTGACGGTCGAGCTGATCGAGGACGTGAGCGCGATCTGGGATCACTTCATGTCCGGCCCGGACGGAGCGACCGACGGAGCCAGAAAACGCGCGCCCTAAAAGGGTTCCTTTTCCAGCGCCGTGCCGGACAGCGACGCCTAGCCTTTACCGATCCGTTGCTACTGGATCGACCGCAATGCCCACGTCCCGCCTGGCACTCGCCATCATGCTGGCCATTCCGGCCGTCTACGCCCGAACGGCCCGAGCTGACCCATTCCTTGCATTGATCCGGGCGCCGATGGTCACCGACACCATGGATGGCGTCGGAGGCAGCAGTACTCCGTGGGCCGGTCTCGAACCCAGCGAGGGGCCGCGCCCCGCGCAGGACGCCGTCCCGTCTGCGGTGGCCCGCGCTGTCACCGCGCTGCCGGCGCGCACGGTCCATGAGCCGACGACGAGAGCGGGGGTTCGCGCGGCGCCGAGGCATGCGTTGACCAAGGCGCCGGCGGCGAAGAAACACACCGCGCAGGCGAGGGCGATGCCCGCAACCCTGCCGCGGGCGGTGGTGCCGACGCGCAGCGCTGCGTCGCCCACCGATGCGCAGATCATCGAGCGGCTGCGAAAGGAGTTGGCGACGAAGGATGCCGAGATCGCCGCCCTTCGCGCGGAGCTGACCGCCTCCCGCGCCGCGGCGACGGTGCAGCTGGTGCCGGCGACGAAGGAAAGCCCCACCGTGATCGCGCTGAGCGCAAGCCAGCTCAACAGGGAGGGAATGGCGGCCATGAGTGCCGGCAACTATCCCGTTGCAGTGGACAAGTTCCGTCGCGCGGCCGATCTCAACGACGTCGCCGCGATCGCCAACCTGGGCACGATGTACTTGAACGGCTCCGGCGTCGCGCGCGATCCATTCCAGGCGCTGCAGCTGCTGGTGCGCGCTGCCAACGGCGGAAACCGTACCGCCGCCGAGAATCTGGGCACGCTCTCTGAATACGGCATCGGCGGCGTCGCGCAGAACCCGGTTCGGGCGTACCAGTGGTACCAGGTCGCCGCGCGACTGGGGAGCGTCACCGTCCAGACCTCCATGGCGCGGATCAGGGCGCAGGGCAACTGACGCTTCATTGCAGAACATCCCGTGATTTGGTGACCCCCGAATCGCGTGTGAAGGTTTGAACGCGGGCAGGGAGCCCAGCGGCACTGGCCGTCGAGATAGGGATGTTGCAGGAAGTGCGCCCACACGGAAGGGGCACGGCACCAGCACGCGGCAGGAGCTGCGGCCGGATGCCGGCGAAGGCATCGGCACAGGTGTCCACGGAGGGCCGGCTGGAAGCACATCGTCTGCGGGGCCATGGATGGCGTCGCGGGCACCCCACACCACCACCACTCGCCACGGCGAGCTGCACCTTTCAACCACAGGGAGAAACCCATGAAGATCCTCGGCTCCATTGCGCTGCTCGGCGCGCTCATGATCCTCGGCGGCTGCGCCGCGACGCAGGTGGCGATCAGCAAGCACGAGCTCGTCGTGCAGAACAAGATGTCCGAGAGCGTGTTCCTGACGCCGACCGCGGACAAGAGCATCTATGTCGAAGTGCGCAACACCACGGACAAGCCCGGCTTCAACTTCGACGCCCAGGTCAAGTCTGCTATCGAGCGTCGCGGCTACCACGTGGTGACCAATCCGGACGAGGCGCACTTCATGCTGCAGGCCAACGTGCTGCAGGTCGGTCAGAGCAGCCAGACGGCCTCGCAGGCCGGCTTTGGTGGGGGCTTTGGCTCGCCCCTCGACGGCGCGCTGACGGGCGTTGCGGCGGCGGCTGTGCTGAACAACAACATCGGCGGTCGCGGCCTCGGTGCCATCGGACTGGCGGCAGGTGCAGCCGACTTCATCGCCGGCAGCATGGTCAAGGACGTCTACTACTCGGCCATCGTCGACATCCAGATCTCCGAGCGCACCAAGGCCACTGTGCACGTCAGCGGCGATCAGGACCTCTCGCAGGGCGCGTCCGGTGGCGAGCACGTGAGCTACGACGAAACGTCCAATTTCAAGCGCTACCGCACTCGCGTCCTGTCCTCCGCCAACAAGGTGAACCTCAAGTGGGAGGACGCCGAACCGGTCATCATCAGCGGGCTGGCGCAGAGCGTGAGCGGCATCTTCTGATTCCCGTCGCACCTTCGCCGTGGAAAGGCGGCCGTCCCTTCGGGGGCGGCTTTTTTCTTCTTTAGTCACTGTTATACGCGACGTGTATAATTAGTCGTCGCCAGTCTAATGGGAGCTAATCAGCATGGGTATCAGCGTCGACCTGCCTTATTTTCCGCGCACCGGGCTGCTGGAGGACGTGGCCAAGGTCTATGAAAGTGGACTCAAGCAAGGCGTCACTCTTTTCGCGCCGCGCCGACACGGCAAGACCTCCTTCGTGAAGCACGAGCTGCTTCCGTTCGCGGCAGAGACGCTTGGCTGGCAGACCATCTACATCGACTTGTGGGCACGCCGCGACGTGCCCGACCTCGCCCTTGTGGAAGCCTTGGAAGCCGAGTTGGAAAAGCGGCAGTCCGGTTGGCGCCGCAAGCTCAAGCTGGCCAAAATCAAGACGCGGGCGAAAACGCCGGTGGCGGACGTCGAGTCTACGATGGTTCCCGTGGGATTCGAGGCTGAGGACGCACTTGAGAACCGTCTCGCGCATGCTCTGGCGGCCGTCGTGGACGGGAAGCCAACCCTGCTGGTGCTGGATGAGGTGCAGGCGCTCGCCGGCGTGAAGCGGGAGAACTTCGTGGCCGCCTTTCGGACAGCGCTACAGAAGCTCGCCGGCACACTGTTCGTCTTCTACACCGGCTCGTCCCGCGACGGGTTGAACCAGATGTTTCGCATTCAGCGCGCTCCGTTGTTCGAATCGGCAATGGCGCTGCCGCTGCCGGCACTGGGCAACGATTTCGTCGATGATCGGCTCGCGTTCCTTGCCGATCGTTCGCGTGCGCGCGTGAGCCGAAAGGCATTGCGGGACGCCTTTGTCGCCTTGGGCGGCACGCCTGAGTACCTCAACGAGTTGGTGCTGACTCTCCTGATCGCGAACGACGGCAACGTGGTCAAAGCGCTGGACTCGTGGCAAGCCGCCCGCGAGAAAGCTGGCGCCCATATCGCCCTCGAGGGACTGCGGCCGCTCGACCACGCGGTGCTGGCGCTACTCGCCGAACCGAAGCATCCGAGCGTGTACGGCGCCGATGGTCTGGGCTTCATGTCGAAACGCATGGCGGGCCAAGTAGTGAAGGCGAGCAGCGTGCAAGGCGCAATGCGCAAGCTGGCTAAGCGCGGCCTGGTCGCGCCGACCGGTCGAACCGGCGAATATGAGATTGAAGATCCGGTGCTGCTCCTGCAACTGCGAGCGGATGCCAAAACCCGCGACTGACAACCGGGCCTTTCGCAACCGGACGGAGAAGTCGCCGCCGGACAATGAACCCACGTGCTTAACGTGGGTGACATCGTGTTCCAAGCAATCAGGAAGCTCTTCGGCAGCACCAACCCGGTGGCGGTCCACACGGTCGCCCCGGCGCCGTCAGCTGGCTCGCCGGTGGCCCCCTTCACGCCACCCACCAATGCGCCACACTTCAACGGCGTGCCGATCCCAAGTTACCCGGACAAGGGTCTCGCTGTGCCGGCCGTGCCACCGGCGATCCTGCTGGAGAGTCAGCGCGCGCTGATCGACGACTTGCAGCGCGCATCGAGCATGTCCCACGAGGACTTCCAGGCGCTGCTGCTGCCGGCGATCGAGTCCTACGCGGCCTACGTCCATCTACTGCCTGCCTCCGAGGCTCACCACCATTGCGGCCAGGGCGGGCTGCTGCGGCACGGCATCGAGTGCGCGTTCTACGCCGCCCTCAAGTGCGAGTCCACCGTGTTCGCCCTCGACCACCCGCCATCGACGCGCAAGCACCTGGAGCCGCGCTGGCGCATGGCGGCGATGCTTGGCGCGATGCTTCACGACATGGGCAAGCCGCTCGTCGACGTCGGCGCAATCGACGGCTCCGGCGACCTCATCTGGAACCCGCACACCTGCTCGCTGTTCACGTGGCTGGAGGAGCACCGGCTGGACTACTACCAGATCCACTGGCGTCCCGGAGCCCGGCACAAGCGCCACGAGGCGTTCACTGCGGCCCTGGTCTACCGGGTTATTCCGTCGGCCACGATGGTCTGGCTGGGCGACTACCACGGTCAGGAAGCGGTCGACGCCATGATGATGGCCTTGTCCGGCAGCTCCGACCCACGCAACCCGCTGGCCGCGATCATCAAAAGCGCCGACAGCGCGAGCGTGTCCCGAGACATCCAGGACGCCCGCACGCGCCAGGCCTCCAGCGGGCAAGGCGGTTCCCGCGGCGTGGCCGCACGCATCGTTCGCGCGATCCACGACAAGATCGAGATAGGCGAGTGGATCGTCAACAACGTCGACGCCGGGATCTATCGGACCACCGAAGGCCTTCTGGTGGCGTTCCCGGCAGTGGCCGTCAAGGCCATCCAGGCGCTGCGCGACGCCGGGGAGACGTCGATTCCGAACGAGCCGATGAAGATCCTCGAAATCCTGAACGACCACGGCTTCCTCAAACCCAACGTCCAGCCCGATGGCACGACGTACATGACCTGGCAGGCACAGGTGACGGTCAGCGATCGCGGGCAATCCATCCAGGTGCCGGTCACCGGCATGCTGTTCACGCGCGAGGAGTTGATTCCGAACTCGATCGTTCCGCCAACGGCGCTGGCGGTGCAGCTGCTGGACCCCAAGGGCAACGTGTTGGGCGGCACGGCCGCACCTGCCGTACCCAGCAACGCGGGAGCTGGCGTCGCGCCAGCGCCGACCGCGGCAACCTCCGCCGCAGTCGGCCCCGGTGCGACGCCCGCCCCCGACAGCGCGCCTTCGTTGGTGAACGAAGCACCCGCAGCCGACGCGACGCCGCCGGCAAACGAGCCTATCGCGGCCCCCGCCGACGAGGACGGATCGGCCTCTCCGGCGCCGCGTCGCAGTCCGACCCAGCGTGCGAACGGAAAGTCAGAAAAGAAGGGGACCAAGAAGGATCGTGCTGAGCTGGGGGCGAACATTCCGCTCCCGGAGGAACCCATGGACGGCTTCGAGGAGGAGGCGCCAGGCCAGGCGGACACGACGGTGCTGCAGGAGGAGCCGATGGTGCTGCGCAATCGCCAGCTGGAGGGTGACCTTCGCGACGAGCAGCTCAAGCAAGCTCGCGCCGATGCGGCCGCCAAGGATTGGCCGCCGGCGAACGCCGCGCGGGCGCAGGACTGGTTTGAGCAGAGCGGTCATTCGCCGGGCGGCCTGTACCTGGTTGCCATGGCCAACCGCGTCCAGCAAGGACAGCTGAAAGAGGGTAGAGACGTGTTCGAGCAGGACGGCCATCTGCACGCGCGCTTCCGCCAGGCGGTCGACGGCTTGGGCATCCCCCCGGCGGAACTGCACGCCATCTGGGACAAGCTGGGCTGGATCGTGCGCGATCCACGCACGCCGACACGCGGCACGGTGGAGATCCGCGTCGGCGATGCCACTGTGAACGCCATTCGGTTTTCCACGCAGGTGACCGAGGCGCTGCGGCTGCTGCTGCCGCTGGTGATCCCGACGGGGCAGGGTGCGACGACCGCGATCTTCCCGCTCGGCCCATACATCGGGGCACACATCTCCGCGCTGATCCGCAGCAAGTCCGCGCTGGAGGCCGCCGACAGCCCTCACTTCCGTCTGGCCTTTGGCCAGTACGCCCAGAAGACGCTGGCCGAGCGGATGATCGCGCCCGAGGCGGCCGAGGCCACCGTGTGGCGCAAGCTCGCTCGCGACTTCGCCAAGCAACACGGTCTGGTATCGACCATCTTTCAGCTGCACCTCATGGGCGCAGAGAACGCCTACCTGGTCGACAGTCGCGGTCCCGGCGCGGGCGGGGATCTGTCGACCACCCCCCTGCAGAAGAACGCCGCCTACAACGAAGCGCTCGACCAGCAGGCTGCCGCGGCCAATGTATCCGTCCAGGAGATCACGCGATGAGCGCTGCCGCCTTCACCTTCGAGGATCCGTTCCGCCCGATCTACGAGTACTACTCGGCGGCCGCATGGGGCTCCTCGGGGGTCATCACGGCCCTGATGGGGCTGGCCACGGACCTGCGTGCGCCAGCGTTCATCGCCTTCACGCTGTTCTGCTTCGCCATGGCGGTCCTGCGCGGAAAGCGCGCTTTACGCATGCGGGCCATCCAGAAGCACCTGTCAGGCCTGCCGCTGTCCTTCATGTCGCGCAGCCAACTGGACGGGATCATCGCCACCCGGAAGGATCGCATCTTCCTCGGGTACGGATTCCCGTGGACGCAAGAAGAGGCGCAGATGGCGCACACGATCCGTCGGCGCGATCCCGCGAAGCTGATCCCGCCGTCGGACGAGGAACTCGGCCAGGGCTGGATACACGGCCTGGGTGCGATCAACGAACGGCGCATCGAGATCCCGATCGGTCACACCGCCGGTCACATGTTGCTGGTGGGCACCACTCGCGCAGGCAAGAGCCGCATGCTCGACACGATCATCCACCAGGCGGTGGCGCGTGATGAGGCCGTGCTGATCTGGGACCCGAAGGGGGACAAGGGCTTGGCCACCTCTGCGTATCACGCGTGCCTGCGCCACAACAAGGGCAACGACTTCGTCTTCTTCCACCCAGCCTTCCCAGAGCACTGCTGGCGCCTCGATCCGCTCAAGAATTTCAATCGCGCCACCGAGCTGGCAACGCGCATCGCATCGCTGATTCCCTCCGAGACCGGTGCCGACCCGTTTACGGCCCACTCGTGGATGATCCTCACGAACCTGATCGAAGGCCTGTTGCTCCTCAATGCCAAGCCCACGCTCCGGCTGCTGAAGCGCTTCGTCGACAACGGTCCGGAATGGCTGGTGGCGCGAGCGTGCGAGGCGCACTTCGACAAGCATGTCCCGGACTGGCGCAAGGAGGCCGCGCAGTTCTTGAAGGCAAGCAAGGACGATAAGAGCCTGGCAGTGGCCTACGATAACTATTACCTGTCCGTGGTGCAGCGCCTGACCCCGAGCGGTGTGATCGAAGGCCTGCTCAGCGACCTCAAGCACGATCGCTCGCATCAGCAGAAGATGACCGCGAGCCTGACCCCTGTGCTTACGATGCTCACCGCCGGCACGCTGGGTGACCTGCTCTCGCCGGACACCAGCAACCTGGACGATCGCCGGCCCATCACCAACTTTGCCAACATCATCCGCAACGGCCAGGTTTGCTACCTCGGCCTGGACAGTCTGTCCGACTCCATGGTGGCGTCGGCCATCGGTTCGATGTTCATCTCCGATATGACGTCAGTGTCGGGCGACCGCTACAACTACGAGGACAACGCCGAGTTCATCAAGTTTCTGACCGCGAAGGGTGAGCCCTCGGCGTCGAGCACCGCGGCCGGCCCCAAGGAAAAGCTGCGCCCCGTCACGCTAATCATCGACGAAGCTTCCGAGCTGTGTTCGGACAAGATGATTCAGCTTCTCAACAAGGCCGGCGGCTCTCAGATTCGCCTGATCGTTGCCACGCAGACCTTCGCCGACTTCTCCGCGAAGGTGGGCAGCGAGGCGAAGGCGCGCATGGTGCTGGGCAACCTCAACAACAAGATTGTGCTGCGCACGATCGACGGCGGTACCCAGGAATACATCGCCGAGACGTTCCCACAGACGATGGTGCGCCACATCGAGTACTCGCAGGCGACCGACGCGAAGTCCGATACGCCCGGGGCCTTCGGCTACAAGCTGACTGAGGCGATGAAGGAAACCGAGGTACCCATCGTGTCACCCGATCTCTTGGGTTGCCTGCCCAACCTCGAGTTCTTCGCTCAAGTCAGCGGCGGAAAGCTGCTCAAGGGCCGCATTCCCATCCTCAACGATGATCCCGCGCCTGCGAAGGCCGCGTAAGGAGACCCCATGCTCAGCAAGGAACAGATCGCCCCGACCGCAATCACGCCGCCGGACGACGCGCGCGCGATGCTCGACACCCTGATGGACGCTCTGCGCATGACGGATGTGGCCAACGATCTTTTTGAGCGCATGCCGACCATCCACGAGGCGGCCTTGCGCCTCGTCTGGCTGGTGCCGCCAGGAGTCGTTTATCCATACACCCGAACGAGCGTTGCGGAGTACTGCCTTCGCGATGCAGTCCAGGCCGCCTCGGCTATGAAGGGCGACGTCGCTGTCGCGGTGTTTGTGTCGCACCTGGTGGCGAACGTGAGCCGACTCCTCGAGCTGGAAATCGGGACGGACGAGCAGCGCTGGAACCCCACCACCGACCTTCCGCTACTGGAATGGATGGATCGCCATGGCCAGGCGAGCGTGCGCGTGCTGCAGGGGGACGCCTACGAGCTCTATAGCCCACGTCGGTTCGCCGCAACCATTGCCTACCGTGTCCTCAATCCGCGCGACATGCGCTACGTCAGTGGCGACGCGCGCCATCGCGTCGTCGAGCACCGACTGGGAGAAGCCGCGTGAGTTCGACAGCCACCGGACGAGAACTGGCCCTGTGGAAGTGGGGCCTGATCTTCGTCACCATTTGGGCGATCCTCTACGTTGCCCTGGTGAAGGAAAGCTGGATCGAGCGGGAGATCCAGCTGGAGCGGGCAGGCACGCATGCCGTGCTGGGCGCAGTTGCCGCCGGCGAGGCCGAGGCCGCCGCCAAGGCAGTCTGGTACCCGACGTTCGTCCACTCGCGCGTGATCGAGGCGTCCTATCAGATCTTCACGCCGGGCGTGGAACATGACGAAGGCGATGCCGGCATCAACCGTCTCATCAAGCCGGTTCGCGAGTGGGCGGCGGCGCGCCTCAACGTCGCCTGGTCGCTGCTCTACCAGCTCATCGTGCGCCTTTGCGTGGTGGGGCTTTGGTGGAAGTTCGCCCTGGTGGTGGCGATTCCCTGCGCCGTGGACGGCGTGGTCATGCGCAAGGTGAAGGCGCTGACGTTCGGCATGGCGTCCCCCACGCTCTACGTGGCTGCGCGGCACGCCATGGTAGCGCTGCCTCTGCTGTCCATCCTGCTGTTGCTCTCGCCAATGCGGATCCACCCTTTGGCGGCGCCGATCATCATCGTGGGGATCAGCGCAGCCCTGTGGCTGACGATCGCGCATTTCGCGAAGCGGGCCTAGCGCCGAAGGTGGTGCACCAAGGACATCACGGTTCCGTGGTGTTCTTTGCCTTGCATCAGGCTGCATTACGTTGACACTCCCGTTGCGAACAGTGACTCGCCCACAGGCGGTGGGTCGCCCACGAGACCACAACAGGAAGCATCCGTGGCAGGCTCCGACCTGATCTCCGACAAAGCCGGCGGAAGTACACGGCCAACCTCGACCGCCGTGAATCACGGGTGGGCCGATCCCGTACTCGTATTCGGTTCCAATCGGGCCGGTAGGCATGGTCGCGGCGCTGCGGCGTTCGCGGCGCGTTGGCGGGGAGCCCGCATGGGACAAGGCAGCGGCCCGGCCGGTCAAAGCTACGCGATCCCGACAAAGGACGAGGCGTTGCATGTACTTCCCGTCAAAGCAATCGCCGCGGAGGTGGCAGCCTTCCTGGCTTATGCCCGGGAGCATGCGAGCCTTCGGTTTGACGTGTCCGCGATCGGGTGCGGCCTGGCCGGCTATCCCGACGAGACAATCGCGCCGCTTTTCGCTGACTCGCCATCGAACTGCCGACTACCGTACAAGTGGCAGCGCTTGCTCGACCCTGGTCTGCCGGCACGAGTGATCGTCGCCGGCAGCCGGTCGTTTAACGACGGGGCGCATCTTGCCTGGTCGCTGGACAGGCTGTTGGCCCGGCTGGACCAGGAGACGATCATACTCAGCGGCGGAGCGCGCGGCGCCGACACCCTGGGCGAGCGGTACGCGGTCGATCGAGGGCTGAGTTTGATGCGCGAGCCGGCCGACTGGGATCGGTACGGCCGTGCCGCCGGCATGATCCGTAATCAGCACATGAGCTTTCTTGCCTCGCATCTGGTCGCGTTCTGGGACGGTACCTCGCCCGGCACGCGCGCGATGATCGAGATAGCGCGGAACGATCGCCTGCAGGTACGGGTGGTGCCGACCTGACTTCGAGCAAGGGCGCCGGCCTACCGATCCGGCGCCCGGCCGTCCAGTCGTCAGAGGAGGTCAGCTTCCTTGAGGAACCGGGAGACCGGTGCCTTCTCGTTGATGACATAGGACAGGGTGAGGCTGCTCTTTGCGCGCGTCATACCCACGTAGAACAGGCGCCGCTCCTCTTCCAGCGGGCTGTTGCTGGAGGGGATCACTCCTTCCTCGCAGCCCATGATCCAGACGTTCGGGAACTCCAGCCCCTTCGACGAATGAAAGGTCATCAGGCGTACCGCCTCGCCATCCTTCTTTGATTCCTGCTGGAGCAGGAGCAGGCGCTGCTGGAGCGATCCGTGGATGCGCGCCAGCGCGGCCGCGCAGTTGTCCGTGCGCAGGTTGTCCTTCACCTGGTCTTCGGGCCGGCGGTCACGCTCGTAGAGACGGACGCTGGTCTTCATGTAGTGGGCCACGCCGTGCAGCGCGAGGTTCGTCTCGCCGCTGGCCAGCATCGCGCGCCACTGGTTCATGAGGATGCGAAGACGATCCTCGGGGTCCTTGGAGGAGCCGCCCTTCTTGGCGGCGAGGAATCGCTGGACGGCGCCGGCCTCGCGGCTGCGGTACTCAGCGTGCATCGCTTCAATGCGGCTCTCGGAGATACCGGAGCGCTTGAGGACCGGATCGAGATCGCCCATGGCACCGTTGCAAAGCGCGCGGCAGAGCGACAGGTACATCGCTGGCCCGCGCAGCTCCCAGAACGAGGTGCCGCCCGAACGGATCACGGGCAGTCGGCCTGCGATGAACTGTTCCACGAACTCAAGTTGCGCGTTGGTGCGTGCGAGCACGGCCCACGTGCCGGGCTTGCCAGAGGCGACGATCGCCTGGGCGATGGCCGAGCGTTCCTCCTCCTTGTCGGCGAACGGCTTGACCTGCACGGAGCCTTTGGTTTTGTTGGCCGTGTTGAGCGACTTGTGCACGCGCTCGGTGTTGAAGGCGATCAGGCGCGCCGCGGGCTCCATGATCTCCCGCGCGCAACGGTAGGTCGTGTCCAGACTCACGTGCGAGGCCTGCGTCAGGCGCCGGAAATCCTCCATGCCCTGGTAGCCCATCCCGAAGCGCCACTCGTAGATCGACTGGTCATCGTCGCCGACGACAGTGACGGCCGACCCCTGGCGAATGTGTTCTCGGATCCACGCAAACTGCACGGCGTCGGTGTCCTGGAACTCGTCCACCAGCATGTACGTGGCCTTGTACGCCGGGACACTGCCGTCGCGCATGCCGCGCACTGCCAGAAGCATCAGGTCGGCGAAGTCGGCCGAGCCGGTTTGGCGCAGCAACTCCTGGTAGCGCAGGTAGATGTCGACGCACGGTTCAAGGTCGTGGTTTGGCAGCACCGGATCGACCTGGGCCTTGATCCGGTCGACATAGGCACGCGCGTCGTCGAAGGTGATCTGCAGACTCGGATCCATCGTGTCGCGGTAGGCGCGCCGCAGAAGGTCGGTCTGTTGAAAGTCATTGATGAGGCGAAGTCGGATGTTCGCCTTGAGGAGCATCTTGCGGCTGAGCGCGTGGAAGGTTCCGGTGACCAGGCGGCTGCCGGCGCGCGGCACCTGCTGGCGGATCCGGTGCTCCAGTTCGGCGGCCGACTCGGCCGTGAAGGTGACGCCAAGGACGTTGGCTTCCGGATCGGATAAAAGATGCGCCGCGCGGTGTTCAAGCACCTTGGTCTTGCCGGAGCCTGGGCACGCCGTGACCAGGCAATGCCCCTGCATCCGAACCGCTTGCTCCTGCGCGGCGTTGAGCATCAGGCAACGGCCAGTGCCTGGGCCTCGACCTCGGTGTCCGCCTCGACCGGCTTGACGCCCTCGATCTTGGCCTTGGCCCGCTCGATGCGCTCGGCGTCACGCAGCATGCGATTCTCGCGCACCGCATTCTTTGCGCGGCGGCTCTTGACGTAGATCTCGCGCGCGAACGCCACCAGCAAGTTGCGGTACTGCTGCACCAGCTGGCTCTTCGTGCGGCGATTGATCGCCGCGGCGAACCAGAGCACGTCCAGTGTCTGTACCAAGGTGTCAAAGGTTTCGACCATGCTCGCGAAGCGACGGGCCTCGGGTGTGTACATGGCAACCTCGAAGCTTTCGACCTTGGTGTAGGCGGTCGGCGGCGTGGCAGCGACGGAGTCAGCCAGCGCCCTGATGCGTGCGAGCTCGTCGCCCATCTGCTTCTCGATCAGCTCGAAGCGGCTTTCGATGTCCTTCTCCGCAGCGGCCACCACGTCCACGTTGTCGGGAAGCGTGTGATAGAAGAAGTAGAGGGACTGCTGCGCTTTGACCAGGGCCATGTGGTAGACGTAGGCCGCCTTGTCCGTCTTGAGGTTGAGCTTGTACATCCAGAACGGTGTCGAGTGATCCGGGCGCCAGGTGGCTTCGTCCTCTCGGCGGCGACGCTTGGCAGCGGCAGCGGCGGCTCGATCATGCGTGGGTCGCGCAGGTGCGGTGTCGGCGGGCACTGCCGCCTGGGCTTGCTCGGTACTCATGGTGTACTCCTCGGCTAGGGTAGGGCCATTGTCGAGAGCCGCTACCCGTGCGCCGTGGCAAATTGACCGCGTTACGCCGCGCCGTTTCCGGTGGCGACGCAAGATCGAAGGCGTCGCGGCGTGCCTTTCGCGCGATTTTCGCCGGCGCGCGCAAAAGCCCTTGACAGCCACGCGATCCAGCCCATAACCTCACCCCATCGTTTTGACGAGCATGCTTTGCATGTCTCGATAGAGTGACGAGGTCCACTCTCTAATCCCGACCGTTCCTGTGCTCGACACAGGTCTCTGCTTCAACTCACGGCCTTCGTGCCGACGTCTTTCGCCACTGCTTCCAGCGTGCGCGATCCCAAGCAGCCTCAGCTGCCATCAGAGCCTGGCCTTCGCCAGCCATGCGTGTGCGTGCGTGCGCCCATTCCCACGGGAATGACGTGACCCCCGACGTATGTACTTCGATCCTCGCACCCCGGACAGCTCCGGATGGTGTCGCGTGGATCGTGGTGTGCTCCTGTCTCGCGTATCGCCCGATGTGACCTTTGGTCACCGGCACCCGCAGGCACGCAACACCTCCGCAGATCATGCCTTCGGGCAGCGCGCTTATCACGGCGACGTCTGCGCAGTCTTCTATTACCCCGAGGGTGCATCGTCATCCTTCGGGATACGCATGTGCGCTCGGGAAGTTTTTTTCCTTCCCGACGTGCCACGGGGAGGTTTTTTTCTTTTCCCGTTCGGCACAGCGGGCTTGGAGCTCACCATGCGTTACATCATCGGTATTGCGTTCGGTCTGTTCGTCGTTGCTCTCGTGGGAAAAGCTGTTCACGGTGCAAAGGCGGCTCGCGACCTCGCGGATCATCAGGTCTCCTGCACGGTTAGCGTGCTGGCCTACGCTCGTGGCAACACCGCGTCCATCGACGCTCGCGTCGATGCCGCAGCCAGTGGCGTGTCGCCAGTCGACAGCTGCAGCAAGTAGCCCACCCACTCCGGGACACACGGTACGCCGTGTGTCCCGGTGCAGGGCTGATCCCTTTCCCTCGTCTTGAGGCGTCAAGTCTCCTCCCAAGCCGCTGCGCTGCGGCCGTTTGGGAGGGGACTTGGCCCCTCAACCGACGGAGATACATCATGGTCATTTCGCAAGACAACGAGCGCCGCAATGGGCTTGCTCGACCGACGGCAGAGGAGCTGATCCGCCGTTCGGAAAAGAGCATCGAGCCGGGCGCGATCATGCGCTGGGCGCGTCGCGCCGGTTTCATGGAGAACATCCGCGAAACCGTGCCGATGGCGCCTGCCGCATGACGCGAGGCGCAACGCTTGACCCCCAAACACCCGGTAGGTGACCCCTGCCGGGTGTTTTTCCATGCGCGCACCGTGCGCGACGGAGGAGCGACGTTGTCGAAATCAGGTTTTCGTGGCAATCGCCACCAAAAAGGCCAGTGGGAGCCTTCAATTCCCGCATCACCTTCTCGTCGTCACCAGGGCTGTTCTACTGGGACGGCAGAGACCATCCGCTCGACGCAAGACGAGCCACCGACTGATTGGGAGTGGTCCATGACCGCGATCAATGACACCAACACACACACCATGTCTGGATTTTTGAAGGAGGACGCACAGTTCCTGGCACCGTCGCAAGACGACGCCAATCCCATGTACCGATGCCGTTTTCGCATCGGTTGCCGCAAGTCCTACCGCGTCGGTAGGGACGTCCGCACCAGGGTGACCTGGTTCAACGTCAAATTCAGTGCATCCGAAGGTGGGCATGCCTACTTCGAGGAGAAACTGAAGAAGGGCGCTCGCGTCCTGATCGTCGGTGAGCAACTCGTCGACGAAGAGGACGGCCCCGCTGGTCGCCGCTACTGGCAGTTCATCCGTGCCCACACGGTGAACGTGCTCGTGGAGGCGCCCGCCGAGGAGGTCACGCCGCCGGTTCCCGAGGAACCCAAAGCCGAGGCCGCACCGCCCCCCGAACCGTCGCGCCAACGACAAGCTGCACCGGAACCTCGTGCTCAGGCCCCTCGGCCGCAGCACGGCGGCAAGCACACACCACTGCGGCCATCCCGTCCGTCGCGCGCCGACGGCAAGGATGATCAGGCCACCCGCAACCGGGCAGCCTGCATTCCGGAGGACGGCTTCGAGACGCACTTCGAGCCGGTCAGCTGGTAACCCTTCTACCCATACGCCCTGTCCGGGCATTACACGCAGTCGAGTAAGGACACCAGGTTCGCCTGGGCTCGACCAAGGAGATCACCATGCAAATTACCCGTGGCCTGTTCGCAGGCATCACACCCGCTGAGGGCGAGGTTCGCGCGATCTACGATCGTGCCGGCCAACCGGTGCTTCGGGACGGCGTACCTGTTCAGTCCTTCGGCGTGCATCAACGCACGCCGTACGTGCTGGAGAAGTTCTCACCGCTCGATGGCTACTGCATTGACGTGGTGGCCGAATCCGGCGGTTTCGATCTGCCTGATCCGGACACGCTTGTGCCGGACGGACAGGGCGGACAGCGGATGGCCAACCAGCCGACGGTGAAGTTCACGGCGCGACTGATCGACCCCAACAACCGCACGCTGGCCACGGCCAGCTACCTCAAGGTCATCAACAGTCTGTCTTCCCACCAGGAAGGCGAGACGTTGGCCCGAGGGCGGCTGTACGAGGCACTGGGCCTGCCTGGTGCCTCGGGCGAGATCGAGGTAGCCGTTCCCGCGATACAGAAGGCTGCAACGAAGGCCACCACCGCTTCGGCGGTTGCCATCGGAAGCGGCACGGCACACCTGCCTGCGAAGGCAAAGGAGATCCTCGCCGAGGCCGAGGCCGAGGCTTTGGCCCCGGCCGATGCGAAGGATGCACCGGCAAGCCAGGACACGTCGTCCGCGCCTGCAACCACCGTCTCGGCGGTTCCGGCGGCATCACAGCCGGCAGCGCCAGCGGCAACGGCGGCAACCACCGATCCCGAACCGGGCGACACCGCTCTGAACGGGGACAAGTTGCAGCCGGCGCTGGTCCGACAGGCGATCTCCCGCGCGCGTAGCAAGGGCGTCACGCTGCCCGCACAGTTCGATTCGGCAGAGCACCTGCGGGTGACCTATCGGGAGCTGTGCACCACCACCCGCAAGCCCACGCCAACCACCACCGCCGAGGAGGAATGAGTATGTCCGCAGCAACTGCGCCGCAGACATCCGTGACCACCTTGCCGGTGGCCGAGGATGTGGTTTACCTCTCGCACTCCTCCAGCACCTTGATGGAGAAGTGCCCTGCCGCGTACGCCTACCGTTATCGGGATCGCCTGCAGTCGCAGGCGGAATCGGTGAATCTTGGCTTCGGCAGGGCGTTCGACGAGGCCGTGTCTGCCTTCCTTGTGGGGGACGTGTACGGCCACGACGTCGACGTCGTGTCGGCGTTCACGGAGACGTATACGACATGGGCCTCCGAGCACGTGGTTGAGATCAGCACGCGCTGGAAGGGCCAGGAAGCCATCGTCGAGACGGGAGAGCTGTTGGTTACCCGCTTCGTCGATTGGTGGAAGGACTCGGGTTTCAGCGTCATGCTGGATCGCGAGGGCAAGCCGATCATCCAGCGCGAGCTGCGTGTGAAGCTTCCGAGGAACGTGGTCTACACCGCGATCCTCGACCTGATGGTCATGACACCGGAAGGGCAGGTAGGCATCATGGACGTGAAGACGCCCAGTGCCGATTGCCCGGAAGGGTTTGCCATCGCCTCGGGACAGCTGACCGGCCAGCAATTGGTCGTCGAAGCGCATGCCGAAGAGCTCGGGATCGAGCGCGTCGAGAAGCTAGGGTTCTTGAACGCGATCAAGCGTCCCGTGCCGACCAGCAAGCGCGGCGAAGGCCCGGTCATCGCCCCCGTCCACCTGGTCGATGCCCGCACGCCGGAGCAGATCGAGGAGTACATCCAGTCTCGCCTGTGGGTCGCCGACGACATCCGTCGGAAGCGATTCGCCAAGCGCAGCCTGGATGCCTATAACAGCCCGTGCAGTCTATGTGAGTTCAAAAATTTCTGCCTTTCTGGCGCGCGCGACGGCCTCATCGTCCGCCCGCCGCGTAAACGGCAGTGATAACCACCCCCAGGCGACGACAGAAAACGCCGTTGTCTGGAACCTCCAATTTCGCCACTCTTTTGAGTGGCCTTTTTCGAGCACACCCTGTCGGTGTGCTGGAACCAGGTCATTTACGAGGCATGCCATGACCACGCTCAACGTCCATGATCGCCACGCGGTTCTGCGCCCTTTGCCCGGCGCAGTGACCGTTGCACTCGTGCGCTGCTTTGGCAACGACCCTCACCCCTCCGATGACGAGAGGCAGGCGGCCACGACGGCGCTGATGGATCTGCGCGACCACCAGCACTGGCTGGCCTGCGCTTGTGCCGGCGAGGATGCTGATCCGCCGCCGCTGATGGCGCCGCGCCTTCGGGAAGGACAGATCCATGTGTGGCGCCACGGCGAGACGCCGCACGCCGCCGATTGCCCGTTCTGGGTCGAAGCCAGCCAAGCGGAAGGAAAACACGAGGGGCCGGCGCCAACGGCGGTCGCCAGTACCGCGGCCGGGCCTTGGCTGCTCCTGCGCCAGCCGGCCAGCGATGTCTCCGCACCGGCGCCAAAGACATCCGGCGAAGCGCCGCACAGCACCGCCAGCAACGTCCCTGCGATCGCGCGTCTTCTCTTCACCGCACTGACCGATGCGGACTACACCGTCGTATCGCCCGACGACATTGTGACCGCGCGCGACCAGCCCGCTCGCAGTCGGCTCAAGGATTCGTATGCCGGCCTCGATGCGCTGCGTGGGCGCGAGGTCGCACCCGGACTGCGCTTCCGCGATGTTGGCTGCACGTACCTGCCGGCTTTGCCGAGGCTCTTGCACACGATGTCCGGTTTGGAAGCGAAGTTCCCGGCCAACCTGCGGCCTCAAGGCCTGTTCGTCGGGGTGGTGCACGAGGTGGCCAGGGTCTCGGCGAACGAGGGCCAACTGGTCTGGCAGGGCGGCGCGGAGAACCGCGCCGCCGTTGTCGGCGTGCGAGGCAGCGTCAAACTGCCGGGTCGCACGTCGGGGCAGCAAGGGCCGTATTGGGCGATCGCGCAGGTCGCCAAGCCCAAGGGCGAGAACCGCTATGTCGTCGTGAACGCCTACGCGCACCCGTGCCTGAGTAAATCGGTACTCCTGCCGGTGGACAGCGCGCTCGAGCGCGAAACCGCCGAGCTCTTGCTGGCCCAGATGACGTACTGGGCGCGCGAGAACGGGCTGGGTCTGAAGGTGCAGTTGGAGAAGCCACTGTTTCCCGAACTGTTGGCCGATGGCACCGCCTGCCACCCCGACTTCATCTTGTGGCTCCCTGATCGTAAACGCATCCTGGTCGAGACGATGGGGATGACGAACGACCCGGACTATCTCGCTTCCAAGGCGCGCACGCATCCGCGCATGCGCCAGCTCCCCGGCGTGATTGCTCTGGTGGAACATCACCCTGGTGACGACCCGGTCAAACTCCAGCGCATGCTGACAGCCATCGTCGCGCGGAACGCCAAAACCCATTGACAGGTTCTGGCCGACTGGATAGCGTTACGACAGCTTTACGAGCGGTGCGCAAGCACCCTCTGGTGACGAGGCCCACCTCACGGCCGAACCTGTCCTTCGAGACAGCCACCCAGTAACACCTCTTTTTGCCACGGCGCCTCGCCGCGGCTCATTGCGTTTCACCACCTTGCCAGCCGGGACGATCATGCCCGCGCGGGCATGCGTCTGCATCGGCGGGTCACAACCTCCCCGCCGTGCCACGGGGAGTTCCATCTTTCTTACTCGGTCGGCACGCCGAGCTGGAGATACCCCATGTCACTTATGACGCCTGACTTCGACTTTGCTTCCTTCACGACTCTGGATAACGACGAGCTGTTGCAGCGACACGCCGCCCTCGATGAGGTGCTGCATGTCCTGCGCGGCGAGACCACGGCTGTGAAGGCGCAGTCGTATTTCGAGGCCGCTGAGGGCGAGATCCTCACGCGCGCCGTCAACGGCAAGTTGCGCTTTGCACGGAACCCATCCCGACACCTGGCGGGTTGAGCGACCACCACCACCCACGCGGGTCACTCCCGCAGGGGAGTGATCCGTCGTTCAAGAAGGAAATCCTATGAGTTACGAACGCAAGCCGCGGCAGGACGAGCTGTGGAGCGACGGCGCCGTTACGCGAAAAATGGCCGAGGCCATGATCCTGGTGATTTTCGGCGACACGCCGGACATCAAACGTGGCCTGGCCATCCTGATCGACGTGGTGCGCAGTGATCTCCGCATCGCCCGCCGTGTAATGGCGATCATGGAGGCCACGCCCAAGATCATGAGCCAGTGCCCGGAACTGTACGAGGAGTGCCGCGTGCAAGTTGCGCCGGTGCTAACAACGCCCCGCAAGCACTGACACGCCGGCTTCGTCGGCCAGCTGCGCCATGAGCCCGAGCACGATGAAGTGATCGGGCCGTGTAGCCGGTGTCATCGCCGATCGCGCTTCTTCGATCCACCGCGCCAGTTCCTGAGCGGACAGGATCGGAGGGACGTCAGGTCGCACGAACGCACCGAATAGTGTCCGCTCGGCGGCATCCAGTTCCAGCAACCCATCATCGCGTCGTTTCAAAAAGGCAGGCCTCCATGCGGGGCGCCAAGCCTACCGACACGCCGCCCACCCAGCAACCCAACTCAGCCACGAGGCAACGCGGCTGTCCACTGAGGACTCACCATGATCCACCAACACGACACGTGGCAACCTACGGGCGATCAGCTCTGGGAGGTGAAGACCACCGCCCAGTACCTGGAAGAAGACCACCGGCCGCACGGCCTCTACATGGCCGTGGTTGCGCGCGAGAAGGGCACGATGGGGTTCGCCCCGTCCTTCGTGCACGGCCCGTATGCAAACACCGATGCGGCCCTCGCGGCGGCGCCGGCGGCGATCAACGCGTGGATGGCCTACTACGCGATCGTCAGCCAGATCCCCGAGATGGAACCGGCCACGGATTGACCCAGCACCTCTCCCACCCGGGAGAGGTCTTTCCCATGCGGCGCTCTGCATGGGAAAGACCTTTCCACCTGCGTTGCAGGTCGAAGCTACGCCGAAGCTCACAGTCGGCACACCACCACCCGCCCACGGGCTCCTGCCCGTCGGGCAGCGAGTCCGTCGGGCGCTTACCCCGAGGAATCGTCATGCACACCGTAAACACGACCCCACGCATCGAGCGCCGGCACCTCCACCTGCGAGTGGATGTCCAGCATCTCGAGCACGAGATCGACGCGCTGTGGCCCGGCATGGGCTACAGCATTGCCTACCCCGGGCAGGCCGTCCGCCTGAGCTTCCTCCTCGAAGAGGTGACCGGGCAGGCACCCACCTGGACGCTCCATGCGGCGTTGCCGCAGTACCGACAGATGCAGACGTTCTGCTATCGCTCCATGGACACCGTTCGTAGCTACCTCACGGTGGGCGAGGCCGGTGCCGGGAATGCGATCCTTCCGGAGGACTACATCGCCATGCACCGCAAGGCGCTGGCCGATGCCCTCACGGGACGCGAAGCGCTAGAGGTTCTCTCTGGCCTTCGCTTGCACGCTTCGTTTGCCTACTACGACGGAAAGGACGGCCCCGACCAGGCATGGTTTGCCGCGCGTGGCTGGACCCCGACCCGTCGTGGCGATGGTTTTGAACTCGACATGGCGCTTAGCCAGGCCGCGTCCGGAGCCGACCTCGAAACGGACGCCTTCGGTCTGGTCAAGATCGCAGACCTGAGCCACTCCACCGTCACCCTCGACCCGGTGAGCCAGCAACGGCTGACCGAGATCACGGCGCCTGCCATGGCGTCGCTGTTCTAACCCTTCCTTCCACCACCCCTCGCCGGGCACGATCACTGCCCGCATGGGTGTGGCGTGCTCGGCGATCACCTTGCAGGAGATCACCATGAGCAGTTTTCTCGAATATCGCCATGCGGCGATCGTCGTCGATACCACCGCCGTCGCTGCCGGCGTCGAGCTCCCGGAGAACGTTCCGGCCAAGCTCTACGTCGTCCTCGTCGAAGGTGGCGACTCCAACGTCACCACCATGAAGCGGGGCATCGACGGCCGCGAGCGCGAAGTCCTGGCTCGCACGTGGATGCTGGCTGTACTGGGCGGCCACGATGACGTGATGGAACGCGTCGCGAGCATGTCGGCTTCCGCCGAAAGCGGCGGGGTCTGCATGGGCACACGTGGCCCATCAGGAGACATCATCGCTGAGCAGTACATCCGGAAGTACCGCCGCCTGCTCACCAACGCGACGGGCGGATGGGACGGCCTGATGCCCCTGTTGCACGCCAAGGTCGTGCTGGATCGCGCCGATGACGCACTGACCCAGACGGCGTTCTTCCAGTCCCTCGCTAATGAGGGACGCATCGAGCCCTACTCCTACGAACGCAAGGCCATCCGGCTCACGCCGCAGGACAATGACGCGGACAACATCATTCAGATGCTTGCCCATGTGCATGCCTTGGCCCGCGCTTTCCCGGAACTTTCGGTCACGCTCAATGACCTGGGCTACGTCGATGCGCTTCTGCCTAACTACCAACGGCGGGCGGCGTAAGCGTCACAACTTCGCCGGCGCGAAAGTGTCGGCAACCTACCTGTACCAACCACCCCCACACGCCACGTGCCTTGCGCCGTGGCGTTTCACTTCGAGGAATCCATCATGACCCATACCATCCGACTGCAGGCAGACGAACGGGCCTTGTTCCAGAATCTCCGCGAGGCATTCTCGCCGGCGAGCGTCTACGGCGAGCTGCTCCAGAACGCCCGCCGGGCTGGCGCTACGCTCATCGAGGTGACCTTCGACGGCGAGACGTTGTCCGTCGCCGACAACGGCCACGGGATCGAGGACCTGCAGCAGCTGCTGCTCAAGGCAACATCCGAGTGGACAGCAGACGTGATCGAGGAAGACCGGCCGTTCGGTCTGGGTTTCCTTGCCGCGGTCTACGCATGCGATTCGATTCGGGTCGCCACGCGGACGGCCAACAACAGCGGCCAGGGCTTCATTGCCATGACCGAACACGTGCTCGCCGGCGACGTCGTCGCTGTCGTACCGGTCACCCGGGAAGAAGCGGGGACCACGGTGACGCTGTACGGGTTCAAGACCCAAGGCGTGGATCCCGCAAACCGCGAGTATCAGTCCGCACGCGTGGCGAACCTGCTTGCCAATGCGGCACGGGGGTTCCCGGTACCGGTAGCCTTCAACGGCACGCTTCTGCCGCGACCGCACGCCGTGGACGACTCGTTCATCACCACAAGCATCGGCAAGGTTCGCCTGAGCCTGTCCGATGCCCTGGGCACGATCTACGTCCAAGGGCTACCGGTGGAAGCCGATCGTCACCGGGGGAGCATGACGGTGATCCATGCCGATCGCTCGTTCCGCGCACGGCTCCCCGATCGCTTGCACCTGGTCGATGCCGCCGGCGCCCGCCGGCGCATCAAAGAGGGCCTGACGGAGGCGGCGCAGGAGACTCTGCGGCGCATCAAGGCAACCATGGAGCCCCGGGTCTTCCTGAAGCTGCACGCGGTGCACTGCGCCACGTGGAACTGCAAGGAGCTGCTCGACGACGTGCCATTTGCCCTGGGCGAGTGGTTCGTGGACTGGCAGCAGCGCCGCCCGGGCTGGACGACGTGCGAAGACGAGCGTCCCGTGCTGGACGGAGTCCTCTCCCAAGAGGAAATCCTGGCCAGGGGCGTGGTACTCCTTCCCGATGAAGATGGTGCAGTAGCGCAGGCGTGGACGGCTGCCAGCGACCGCTTCACCTGGGAGACCACCGCCTACGTCAGCCAGAACCACTGGCTGATGAAGACGGCTACCGACGTGCAGGACGACGACACCTTCCAGGTAGAGATCGACGGAGAAGGGCGTTCGCAGCTGGTTGAACTGACCGACTACCTCGTCCGGTGTTCGGCCGTCGAGCGCATCTGCATCACGCACGTCGCCACGGGCGAGGCGCATGACGTGGACATGCTCGTGCTCGCCGACCCTCAGGAATCGTGGCGAAAGGTCATCCACGTCACTAAGCCCGGGGCCATCCTCCAGGGCATCCGCCTGCTGAGCTCGTTCACCGACGGGTCCGACGTATGGCAGGACAGCGAGGAGGACGCCGACGTCGCCAAGCTGGAAGCCGCTTACGCGGAACTGGTGGCGACATCGCCGGAGCACCTCCTGGAGATGCGCCTCAAGCGTGCCAACGAACTCACCGACCAGTCCCCCCGCTTCGCCGGCCGCAGCTTCATCGTGTGCTTCGACGAAAACGGGGCGCTGCAGGGGATCAAGGCGGCCGCCTGAGGGCGACACCTTCGACGCAAGTCATTTGCGTCATCACCAACCGACCAGGGGCTCATGCCCCTGGTTTTTTTTTGCCCGCAGTTGTGATACATCTACACCATCGAATCCCACTCCTCTGGCGATCTCGATACGGTTCCTACCTGCGTTGCAGGTAAACCCACGCTGAGGGTCACAGTCAGCACGCAACACCACCCACCCGGCCGGGACGAGATCCCCGCCCGGGGACTCCTCTCGGCCTTTCGCCAGAGGAGTTCCACCCATGTTCACCAAGACTGCGGCCCGCTGGGCTGCACGCTTGCGCACGCCTGTCGTGGTGCGCGCCCGTCGTATCGTCGCCTCCGTCCGGACGCGACGCAGCCGCACCCCCACCATCACCGAGCAGCAGCAGGCAGAGGTTTGCCAGCTTCTCCTGTTCGGTGACGGTGGTCGGGCCAAACGCGATCGCCAATCCAAGCCCAAGACCAAGCGCGTCAAGGGCTGCCAGTACCGCCTCAAGCTCTCCTTCCGCGCAACGCCGCGGAAGATCGCCTACCGGGCTCACGCTCGAAAGGAAGAGGAGGTCAACGGCTACACCTGGAGCGAGGACGGCATGTACCGTCTGCACTCCATCCTCCTGAATGAAAGCCTGCAAACCTTGCGGGCGATGTGCGAGCGGAAGTCGGTACGAGCCGCCGAGATCATCGCCTGGATGTTCCGCGGCAATCCAGCGGAAACCTTCTCGTTCGAGGAGTGCTGCCGTCTGTTCAAGATGGAGCTTCCCGACCCGGAAACGGGCGAACTGGTCGATGTTGGCCAGCAAGACCCGGACGTCCTGCGCAATCAGGCGCGTCTGTGGATCAGGAAGGCCTACGGTGCGGAACTGCCGCATGCGAAGGTACTGCGCCAGGCTATTCTCGATGCCGAAGCCGGAAACGAGGATGCCGTCGCGTGGATCCTCTCCGATCAGGAGGCGCCGCTGTCCTTTCGTGAGTGCGTCGATGCTCTCGGGTTCGATGCCGAAGACGCACGGAAGGAAGTGAGGCTGAAAACCACCATCGTTGACCCGCTCGAACGCGGTATCGACGAAATCATCGACCGAATCTTCGGTCAGTCCTACCAGATGGCTATCGCCGTCTGACCACCCCAACGGGGAGACCGCTCCCCTCGGGGGCGGCCTCTCCTTTTTTTCTGGAGAGACCCATGTACAACACCGCCCTCAACACGATCACGGTGAGCGACGCCGTCCTCGCCACGCAACAAACCGAGTTCCCCGAGCTGTACGAGGCGAACGCGATCGAACAGCGACGCTACAAGGTCGCCACCACCGATCTCGGCAAGCTGGGCCTGGACGCCTACGCCGGCAACGGCGTGTACGTCTACACCGGCACCGAATCCCACCCGCACCTGGCACCACTGAATCCCGACTATCAGTTCGACAACGTCGACCTGGATCGGATGATTACGGTGTGCTTGAACCGCGAGTGGGAGCGCCTTCCCTCGGCACCGCGCCGTGGCCTGCTCATCATGGGGCCCAAGGGCACCGGCAAGTCGACCTACCTCGAACAGCGGCTCGCCCGCCAAGGCATCCCGGCAGCACGCATGAGCTGGGGGCCGAACATGACCTCGGCCGACTCGGTCTACTCGCGCACACTCGTGGGCGGGGACATCGTCGTCGAACCGGGCTCGCTGTGGCAGGCGGCCGAAGGTGGCTATCCGGCCATCATCGAGGAGATCGACCTGGCGCAGCCGGCTGAATTGGCGGCGCTCAACGACCTGATCGACCGCGGCCGCTACACGATCCCGGAAACGGGTGAAGTGATCGTGGCCAAGCGCGGCTTCTGCGTGTTCGCAACCTGCAACTCCATGTTCATGGAGGACCGGGCGGGGGGATACGCCGGCACCCGGCAGCAAAACATCGCTGTGCTGGACCGCTTCTTCAAGTTCGTGATGGAACATGCGAGCAAAGAGAAGGAGGCCGAGTTCATCGCCAAGTTGTATCCGGAGATGGACGCCGACGTGGTGAACGGCTATGCGAGGTTCATGGACATGATCCACAAGGCCGCTGACCCGATGTCGGGCTTCGCGGACGGCAAGGGTTTGACGCACCGCCTGTCGCTGGACTTCGGCCGGCGCAACCTGATCGACTGGCTCGATCTGACCTCGTCGTTCGAGTACCTGGAGAAGCCGGGCTTCAATGTGCCGCTGTACGCACTGCGCCCGGTCTACACCGCCGTCCTCACGGACGCCGAACAGGCCACAGTGCACGCGCTGTACGACCTGGTCTTCGGTACCGCGGGGAGCAAGTGATGATCAGGCTGTACAACAGGCAGTCTGGACAGCACGCTCAGATCGAGGTGAAGGAAGATGGATCCGTTCTCGTCCAGGAAGGCTCCAGCCTCAACCGGATGAAGTCAAAAACCTTTCCGCCAGCACTGGTGAACGAGCCCACGGGCTCGTTCGTCACCGCACGGGTGGAGGAGTTTTTGGCGCGCGGGTTCTACTTCATCATGGACGACGACGCCGGCAGCCAGGGCACGCTGAGCTTCAAGATCCGGGGAACCCTGGAGCTGGAAGGGCTCGTGCAGGCCTTGCGTCTCCTTAAGCTGGAAGAGAGGGAGCTGTCTGACTTGGCTCTGGTCGAATCCAGTTGGTGGGTGATTGGTGGGGCGTCGGTCGCATTGGACACGAAGTTCAACGATCGCATCCTCACCTGCGAGGTTCCCGCAGCTTATGCGGCGGGCGCTGGATTGCTCTTCGCCTTGACCGCGGGAACCGACGTCGATGTCAGAAACCTCGACGGCGATCCGTGGGAGATGAGAACCCTGATCGCGCAAGCGCAGGCCAAGGGGATGGTTGACGAAGCCATCCTCGAACGCCTCTACGCTCTTCGCGCCCTGCAACGTCCGATTCGCGTCGGCGCCTGCTTGGGTAACCGTAGAACCGGACTTCGCATGACCATGTGATGTCCACGGAAGACCGGGTGCCGCAAGGCACCCGGTTCCTCCGGTCCACCGCTTCGCCGTGCACATCCCATGAGTGTGCACCGTCAAGCCGTGGCGGAGCCTTTCGCAAGCGTCGCTTGCAGAAACCCACGCAGGGGGTCACAGCCTGCACACCACCACCACCCCGTCCGGGACACACCTCCCGTTCGGGGGTGAGTTCTGGCCGGTTACACACCAGAGGCTCACCACCATGAACAACCCCGCCGAAACCAACGTGCTCCCTGCGGAGCACCTGGTCATCATCAACTCGAACCTGCGCGTCTGGAGCGGTACGGTCAAGGTCGAACGCGACCAAGATCTGCCGGACGTCGACAAGGACAAGATGCCTCCCAAGGCGCTCATGTCCGACGGTCGCAAAGTGCTCGTCGACCCCAAGGAGCTTGCCGGTATGGAAAGCGTCCGCAAGGCCATCGAGCGCTTCTTGAAAGCCGAAGGATTTTCGTTCGCGGGTACCGGCATTGCCGTGTCCTCCGATCGTGCTTCGGAGTTCATCGACGCCCTCCCGGGCTTCGAGGGCGACTTCCAGCAAGCGTTGGATAAGCTAGTCGCACGGCTGCCCGAGGCGTACCAGGAACAGGAGGAGAAGTTTCCCGACTGGGCCTTCATCCTCGCGCAGTCCCGACCCACCGAAATGCAAGTCCGCAACCGCTGCAAGTTCGGCATCTCCATCTTCCGGATGGCGGCGCCGGATGGCGATAACCCGGGAAGCCTGGCTAACCAGCACTACCGGGAAATGGCCGAGCAGGCGTTGCCGGACATGCTCCAGTCGATCCAGGACGGCGCGGAGAAGCTGCTGACGAAAGTCAAAGGCAAATCGAAGCTGCTCCAGTCGCAGTTGGACGGTATCCGCAAGCTCGTCAAGAAGCTCAAGGCCTTCGCCTTTTTGCATCCCGACGTAGGCCCGGCTGCCGACTCGCTGCAGGACGTGCTGGATCACATGCCCGTCCAAGGCACGCTCAACATGACCAACACCTACACAGCCGTGTCGGTGCTGACCGAGTTGGCGAACCCCCACCAGCTGCTCGCCAAGGGCAAGGCCTTGCTCCAGGACTACCTGGAAGAGGCCAAGCAGACGTCCGTCCAACCCGAGCTGGCCATCCCGGCCATGCCCGAAGAAGCGGTCGTTACCGACGCAGCACCTTCTGTCGAACCCACCCCGTCGTTCCCCGGCCGTCGCCGTGGTCTGACGCTCACCCTGTAAGGAGTTCCTACCATGCACGTTCAAGAGCACAAGAAGCTCTTGCGTGATCTTTTCCTCGGTGCCGCTCTGCGGCCCGAGGACATGATCCGCTCTGCGAAGGCAGCGCTCGGCTCCCTGCCGATCCTCGCCAACGCACTGACCACCAGTGGCACCAAGCGCGTCAACGTCAAGTACGGACACACGCTCGGCGCCACCGATGGGCAGACCATCTACCTGATGAACCTTCCCATCCCGGGCAACCAGACGGACATCGACACGTTCGTCCTCATGCTCACTCTGGCCTACGGCCTGTTGCATCACGAAGTCGGGCATATCAACTCGACCGATTTCGTGGCGTTCCGGCAGTCGGCGATGGGAGACCCACTCACCCACCGCATCCTCGGCGTCATCGAGGACATCCGCGAGGAGCATGCGCACTTGCGCCAGTACCCCGCCGCCAAGCCCTACCTCGACGCGCTGAACAACGCGATGTTCGTGACAGGCCACTATGCGGACGTGGGCGATGGCGTGCCGCCGGTCGTGGCATTGACCGGCTACCTCGCGTACCGGTGCTGGTGCGACTACCGCGGTGTGGGGTCGATCGTGCTGCACGCCCAACAGGCCGAGGCCGTCGTCAGGAAGTTGTTCTCCGATCGCTTCATTGATCGGCTGGACGCGCTCCTGCCGCGGATCAGGTACCTGGGTGATACGACCGACGCCGTCCAGTTGTCGGCAGACATCCGCAACCTGGTGGTAGCCGAGCTGGAGGAACGGAAGAAGGAGAAGGAAGCGGCCGACCAGGCCAACGCCATTGCCCAACCCGATCCGTCAGCAACGCCGCAGGATGCGGACGAAGACGAAGGCCAGGACGGTGACCAGGCGGATTCCTCGCCATCGCCCACGGGCGACGAAGAGGAGGAGGCCAACGCTACCGAAGAAGATCCGCAGGACGACGCGGACAACACCGACGGCACCGACGACGCTGAGCCTGCAACACCATCGCAGGCGTCCAGTGATGACGGGCAGGGCGACGAACTCGCCCAGATCATCGCCAACCTCGAAGCCGTCAACGCAGGTCAGGACATCGACCAGGCGCTGGGGGACAAGAGCGACGCGATCGCCCAGGTGCTCAAGGAGCTGGCCGACGAACTCGACAAGAGTTCCGAAGGCACCGTCTCCCTCGCCCAAGCGGCCGAAGCCAAGGACGTGACCCAGCCCAGTGGCGACATCGAGCTGGTGCACACGCCCTACGACATGGCAAAGGCAACTGCGGTGACGGGCCAGCTTCGTATGAAGTTGGTATCCGAGATGCAGGCGCTTACCCAGCGTGACGTGGCGGTTCGCGATCGGGGCCGGAGGATCTCCAACCGGCACTTGTCGCGCATCGGCACCGGGGACGGCCGCATCTTCCGTCACCAGTCCGAAGTCGTCGAGGTCGACACCGCCGTGGTTCTGGTGACCGATGTTTCCGGTTCGATGAAGAGCGACAACCGGATCGGCACCGCCTGCCAGGCACTCCACGCCACCACCGTTGCCATGGCCGGCATCGACGGCGTCCAGTGTGCTGCTACCGCGTTCCCGGGTAACCACGTGCTCAAACCGTTCGGCTCGGGTGCGTTCAAGCACCTGGAGAACTTCCACCTCGCAGCCGAAGGGTGGAGCACGCCGCTGGATGAGGGTGTTCTCCTCGCGCATCGCATGCTTCTGGGCCAGAACGTCGGCCGGCGCATGATGATCGTGTTGACCGATGGCGAACCGGACAGCCAGGCGGAAGCCGAGCTGGCGATCGTGGCCGCAGAGGTTGCGGGTATCGAAGTCTTCGGACTCGGTATCCAGACTGATGCAGGCCGGGATCTGTTCCGGCACTGGCACTCGATCACGGACGTCGCCGAGTTGCCGTTCGTGCTCCTCAACCTGGTCAGGTCGCGCTTGCTCAAGGCCGCCTGACGCACTGGTGCTACCTCTCTCCGGCAACAACGGGGGGAGGTAGCGCCGGCGCATTTTTGAGAGGGCATCGGGAAGGGCATCCTTCCTCATGCGCTTTCCGTGGCTTGCCACGAAAGGTAATCGGAGCCTCACAGTCCGACACACCAACCGACGGCCATGCCGTCACTACCCACGCGGGAATCCAAGCCCGCCAGGGCACGGTTCCGCTCATCCCGAGGAGACACCATGCCCTACAACAAAGCAACGCGAGGCACCCCATTCACCACGGCCAACTGAAGGAGGCTTTATGAAGACGAAAGAAGAAGCCCGCCGGGAGGCGTATGAGCGCGAGCGGGAGATCACCAACACCCTGCTTCGCAATCTGCGTGGTCGTTGGGGAGAGGTGCTCTCGGCACTTATCCCCGGCCTGCAGGCCGCGGTGGATGCAGGTCATCGGAAGAAAGTCCAGTGCCCCATCTCCGATCACGGTGGTGGGAAACGCGCTTCCGGTGCATCCGACACGGCACCCAACGCTTCGGCACCGCGCCGGCGCGTGGAACCCGACTTCCGGATCGCCAAGGACTTTGACGCGACCGGCGGATGCCACTGCACCTGCAACAACGAAATGGGCAACGGCTTCCGCGTGCTCATGGCACGCTTCGGCTGCAGCTTCATGGAGGCCAAGCAGATGGTCATCGACCATCTAGGCGGCCGCACCACCACGAACCACCTACCGCCGCCGACACCGATCAAGGCACCGAACAAGGAGGAGATCGCCCAACAGGACGCGCTCATCCGAAAGCGTCTTGAGCGGACATGGAACACCACGTTGTCGCCCAGCGACGCGCGCTCCGAACCGATGCGCAACTGGTTCGAGGCACGTGGTCTGGGGAGTCCGGAAGGGCTGAACAACCTGCGATTCCACCCGGCGCTGTCGTACGTGGATTACGACACCGGTGAGTACCTGGGCAAGTTCCCCGCACAGGTGGCGTTGCTGCAGCACATCGACGGCACGCCGGTCACCCTCCACCGCACCTACCTGTCGCCGGACGGTCGCCGCAAGGCGGACGTGCCGATGGCCAGGAAGGCGGAAAGCCACACCTCCGACCGCGATCCTTGCGGCGCGGCGGTGCATCTCGACCGACACACACACCGTGTGCTGGCCGTGGGTGAAGGTCTCGAATCCTCCGTCGCTGCAAGGCGGCTGGTGGAGGACCTGGGCATTCCGATGTGGTCGACACTGGACGCCAACGGCATGCGTAACCTCATCCTCCCCGACTGGGCGGAGATCGTGGTGGTCTTTGGCGACCGCGATCGCGCCATGGCAGGGCAGGCATCCTCGTTCCAACTGGTCGAGGCAGCTCGTCGGTCTGGGCGGCGCGCGACGGCACTCCTGCCGCCGTTCGCTATCCCGGAAGGCGAGAAGTCGATCGACTGGGACGACGTTGTGATGACAATGGGCGTGGAAGCGGCTCGCGCCATCATGCAGCTCCAGCAGTGGCGTTCGCGCCTGAAGCAGGTGTTGCGTGAAAGCGGGCGCATGCGTTCACCCAAGGAAGTGCGGGCGTAGCCATGCTTCGCGACTACTCACGCATCGACACCACCCCCGGCGCGGTAGGCGAGAACGCCATGTTCTCGCCGCCCGCCGGCTTCGATGGAGACACGAAAGCGTACTGGGCATGGTTGAAGGGGAACGAGCAGGAACTTCGGTTCATGGCGCACTCCTTCACCGGCCCACACCGCTGCCTGACTCTGACCGTGGTCGGCCCCTACGCGGAGGCCTTCCAGAAGGCATTCCGCAAGGTATGCGACCAACGCGAGCGGGACATCGCGGCCTTCAAACGCGCCAATACCAAGTAGCCGGCGCCGCCGGTATCAACCACCACCCCGCGGGGCCGCAACGCCCCGCCGGGGCATTGCGTCGCCGCGGGTTTCATCAGGAGATACACATGAACGAAGAAACCCAAGCACCACTGATCGGCATCGCAGGCTTCAAGCGTGCCGGTAAGGACACGCTGGCGCGAGCGATCCGCCAGCTCAACGGCTACGACATCGTCGGCTTCTCCGACGCCATCGTTGCGGAACTCGAGGCCATCACCGGCTTCGAGATCACCGACACGATGAAGGAACAGCCGGTACCGGGCATGCCCGGCGTGACGTTCCGCGACTTGCTCGTCCGCCACGGAACCTACCGCCGCCGCATGCTGAAGTCGTACTGGATCGACAAGATGGCGGCCACGGTGGCCACCTCACTCATCGCCGGCCGCGGCGTCATCGTGACCGGCGTGCGATTGATGGAGGAGTTCCACTGGATCCGCAGCAATGGTGGCCAAGTCATCTGGCTCGACCGCCGAGGCTTCGAATCAGACGGCACCTACACCGAGGCGAACCAGGCCCACGTCTGCGACGTGCGAATCGTCAATGACGGCGACATCGACGCCGTGGCCTGTCGCGCCCTCGACAGACTCCAGAAGCACCGCGAGTTTCTGCGCCGTGCTGCCTGACCCCTGACGCCCTCGTGGCGTCACTTTACTGCCGGCTATTCCGGCGCAACCCACCACCCCGCGGGGACACGTCCCCGCCGGGGGGAGGTGCGTCCGCGGGTTTCGCAACCGCTGGCATTGCCAGCCAAGGAGACCCTATGGAGTTCGTTACTACCCTCAAGGGGCTACTCGTGATCGTCATCGCGGTAGTCCCAGGTTATATTTTTTCAAGAATCCGCCGCCGTTTTGCGATTGTGGAAGAGGCTAAGGACCTCAACCACGCGCTGATCGGCTACTTCGTGCACAGCCTCGTGATGCTCGCGATTGGCTGGGCCGTGCTGGCCCGCGTCGGTCAAGACCCGTCCGCCGTCCTCAAGACGCGGTCGGCGAACGAGCTCGCGCTGCTGCTGATCGGCTCGCCGTTCACCTGGGGCATGACCATCGTCGTCATTCCGACGGTGCTCGGCTTCCTCTCGGCCGTCAGCACCCGCTACAACCTCGTCGCTCTCCCGTTCCGGCTCGCCGGCGCGGTACTGCGATGGCTTACCGAGGGCAAGTGGACGCTGCAGCGGATGTCGCCGCTGCCGACACTCGTGCAGGCTTGGGACGCCGTGTGGCTGCAGCTAAACTCGGGCCAGACGCGAACGGTGATCGTGGGACTGGAAGACGGAACCACCATTGCTGGCGTCTACGACGCACGCAGCGCCACGAGTAGATCGGATCGCTACCCGGACATTTTCTTGTCTCAGGTTTGCGTCTACGATGACCAGGGGCGCATCATTCCGATGGCGACATCGGATGGCGTGTTCATCCGAGGCAGCCGCATCGTGTGGATGCAGCTGTGGCAACGGTCGGAGGTGCCAGATGAAACTGACGCGACTACTGGCAGCAGCCCGCAAGGGGGTGCTGGCCATGCTTGAACAGGATCAGCGGTACGGCAATGCGCCGTTGCTTCTCCCTCGTTCATCGCGCGGTGTGATTGCGCGAGATGCGCGGCTGGCACCCGACACCGGCCTCACCACGGCCGACATCGGCATCGACACCCAGCGCGCCTATCTCCAACCGTTCAATCAGTTGGCGATCAAGGCCGCCCGACACTCGAAGTAACCACTCCAACCCGGGGCCGCATCTGCGGCCCCGGGCATTTTCGTGTTCAGAAAGTCCTGATCCATGCGCCCCTGAGCGGACGCATGGCTGAGTCCTTTTGTCCGGCGCCTCGCAATCCACGCGTGAATTTGGTGGTCGCGAACGGCGTGTTAATTGTCATGGGTAGAACGCAAGAACGAGGCAAGCATGAGTCACACAGGACGTCGAGAGCTGACGGAGGAGCAAAAGGCCGTCGTGCGCCACACGGCCGGCCACGCGCTGGTCGAGGCGGCGCCGGGATCGGGTAAGACCACGGTGCTCGTTGCTTACCTGCGCCGCCAGGTGAAGACTGGCGGCAATCCGAGCGGCATGCTGGCGCTGATGTTCAACAAAAGCGCCCAGCTCAACTTCGAGGCGCGCCTTCGTCGTGCGCTCGGTGAGGGGCCGGTTCCGGACGTCCGCACGTTTCACTCCATCGGCAACCGCATCCTCGCGCAGCTCGTCTCCGGCGGCATGCTTCCGCGGGAGAAGCTGGAGACCTCTGGCAAGAAGGCTGACGCGTTCGCACGTCGCGCACTCAAGGAAGCGTGGTCTCGTGCGGGAGGCTCCTTTCCACCATCACAAGCCCAGCACCAGGGATTCAGCCAGTTCATCACGCTGGTCAAGGCCGACCTGCGCCCGCCGGCAGAGATCTTCGAGGAGAGCGGTTTCACCGCCGACTGCCGGGCGTATATCCCGGCTTTCCAACTGCTCCTCCAGGATCAGCTCAAACGCAAGGTCGTCTTTTTCGACGATCTGATCTATCGCCCGATGATCTTTCTCGACGCGCACCCAGAGCTGTGGTCGATGTTCGCAAACCGCTACGACCGGATCGTCGTTGACGAGTTCCAGGACATCAACCCGATCAGCTTCTTCATGGTGCAGGGTCTGGCGGGGACGCGCGGCTCGGTACTTGGCTGCGGCGACCCCAAACAGAGCATCTACGCATTTCGGGGCGGCAAGGTCTCGCTGATGACACGGCACTTCGAGCAGGTATTCCAGCCGTGCACGCGCTACCCCATGACTCGGACATTCCGGTTCGGTCACGAGGTCGCGATGATGGCAAACAACCTCATCACGCTGAGCGAGGAAAAGGGGCTCGGCCTGGTGGTCGCGGACAACTCGAATCCGAAGACCCGCGTGGAACGCGTGCCTCTCAGGAACGGCAAGGATTCGGGCGTGGTGGAACTGCTGGCACCCTATGAGCACGCCGGCTGCCTGCGCAACACCGCGATGCTGGCTCGCAATTTCAGTCACCTTGTACCGTTCGAGATCGAGCTGGCCGAGGCCGGCGTGCCGTATCACGTGTACGGCCGCGAAGGCCTTCTGTTCCTTCCCGAGATCGCCGCTCTGGTCTGCGCGGTCAGCCTGGTCGCCGGTCGTTGGATCATCGAGCCGGAGGATCGCGTCCACTTCATCTTCTCCTTGCTCACCACGCCCAGCCCCTTTGTCAGCTACGAGGTTCTGGGTGAAGTGGCCGAGGAGATGGAGCCGTTGCTTGAAGGTCCGGAGCGGACCAACCTGCCGGGTATGCTGGCGAAGACCGCGGCCGCCATGCGTTCCAAGAATCCGCGCGGGGCCCAGAGCCTTGACGAACGCGCCGATGCGCTGCGCCTGCTGGTGGGCGGCACGCTGGCGCAGGCGCCGGCGGCGACGATCGTGCGCGCCTACATGGCCCACACCCGCATGCGCGACGTGATCGAGCGCGCCGCACCGTCGCCGGAGCAGGCTGTCGAATCGCTGGCCAACCTCGACGCCTTCGTGAAGCTTGCCGAGCGAGCAGGCTCCATCGACGAGTTTTTGGAAGTACTCGGCCCCATGGCGGCGCATAAGGGCGATGAGCCACCCGTGAGCGACCACGTGATGCTGACGACGCTCCATCGCAGCAAGGGCCTGGAATGGCCACTGGTCATGATGGTCGGCCTCACCCGAGGGGTATTCCCCAGTTCCGTCCCGGACAAGGATGCCGACGAGGAACGCCGACTTTGCTTCGTGGGAATCACCCGGGCCATGGAGCGTCTGGTGCTCTACCACCCAGACGACGTCACGCTCGACCGGACGGTCAAGGAGCTCGACTGGCATCATCGGCCGAGCGACCAGACGTCGGCCAGCCCGTACCTGTTCGACGGCGACCACGGACCGGTGCAGGTGGCCGCCCGACTGCTCGAAGCGGGAGCCACGGGAACCATTGTCGTCCGACAGGATCGGGCGATGACGGACTACATGCAGGCACTGGGCGTACCGATCACAATCCAGCTGACGCCCGAAGCGCAGGCGCGCCAGGTGCGCGAGGCGAGCGTGGCCGATTGCGGGCAGATCCCGAAGGGCCACAAGCCGCACAAGGGTGAGGCGTTCTACCACCCCGAGCACGGCACGTGCGAGGTGGCGGAGATCCTCTATCCGCCCGTCTACATGATGCGCCGGCTGGACAACGATGAACGTTTCAGCTCCGTGGTCGATCGTGCGAGCGGCTGGGTCATCCCGGCGGCGCTGACGCCGGCGCCTTGAGCAGTTGAAAGAGAGGCACCAGGCTTCCAAAAGTCGCCCGATCTTTTGCCCGCATTTTTCTGCGTTACAACTCGGTTGTCGCACCACGCGAGACTACCGCCCGGTAGCCTCCCGAACGCCAAACCGTGAGGACAGCCATGACCACGACCCTGACCGAGTTCAATGCCATCGCCGCCAAGGCTGGCCAGCCCGTCCTCAGCCACCCGGACGCATTCATCGACCTGCGTACCGTGGTAGGCGGCGACCTGGACGATGTGCTCAAGCTCGCTGACAGCGGGAACGAGCAAGGCATGAAGTGGCTGACGCGCTACATCACTGCAGCCCGCTTCCTGGAGACGCTGTTTCGGATCGGCTTCGGTGACGCCGGATTCCACCAGGCCTTCCGCGTGCTGATCCAGCAGGGGCCGGAGCGTGTCCGCAACGTCGCGACGGCGGCTCTGCGCGGTGACGGGACGGCCAAGCGGGACATCAGCCAGTGGCTTCTCAATGCGGCCCATGGCTCCGATCGCCCGTGGTCGCCGACTGCGCCGCGCCCGAGCGCAGCGAACCGCCAGGACTCCGAGCCCGCGAACAATGTGGCCGTGCTTTCGCGGCACAACCGCGCGATGCCGGCGCCGAACACTCCGACAGGCGAAGTGAGGCGGGCAAACGCGCCCGCCGCGCAGGATGCACCGGCGACCCGGCGCCCGGAGCAGGGCGAGCGCCCGGCGGACAACCCGCGCCAGAACGGACACCCGAGTGCCCAGGACCGACGCCCTGACCCTGTCCGATCGCCGCCGCCGTCGAGTCGGCCGGAGTCTCCATTCCGTCCGTCTGCCCAACAGGAGTCGACGCGAAACGCACCAGCGCCGCGCACACCCGAACGCGGCGAGCCGCGGGAGTACGACTCCACTCATGTCTACGGCGGCCGCGCCGCGCTCGAGTTCCAGGCCAGCACCACACGCGGCAACAACCCGACCGTCCAGATCGACGCCGCGACCGGCTCCAACAAGGTCTACAACTGGAAGGACAAGATCGTCTTCCAGCTGACCAAGGTCGAGATGCAGCTCCTGACCGCGCTGTTGTACGGCCATCTGCGCAAGCTCCACCTGTCCGGCCACGACGACAAGTGGCTGAACGTGGAGCACCAGGAAGGACAGTACGCCGGCACCATCAAGTTCACGATGGGCAAGGGCAAGGCCGACGCGTTCAAGCCGCGCACCGTGCAGCTGAGCTACGCGGACATGGGCGAGGTCCACAGCCTGTTCATTCGCCAGACGTCGACGCTGCTCAAGGTCGGTCCGCTTCTGGTGGAGCGTGTCGTCAAGCAGGTAGCCGCGTCCTACTCGGCCCAGCAGGACGCGCGCGGCGGGCAAGGTGGAGGGCAGGGCGGCGGGTACGGCGGCCGTCAGGGTCAGGGCGGACAGGGCGCCCCGCACCAACGCTACGCCAATGGATAAAATGCAAACACACAGGGAGTGCAAATGAGCCGAGCCATCCTCACCATCCAGCCAGCCGCGGTCTCTGCCGCCGGGGACGAGCTCCTGGCCAAGGCCCGCCGCATCGCGCGCGCGCTGGTAGAGTCACTCGATACCGTGGAGCGCGCGCTGCAGGACGTTCATTTCCTGCTGCTGACCACCGCGCAGGGCCACGCACGGTTCGTCCAGACAGTGCCTGACCAGATGGGCGTGGAGCGCATCTTGAACGCCGTCGAGGGCGCAACAGGACGTCCGTACTGTGTGGTGGCCAGCGCACCAGTCGCCGATGGCAGCGGTGCTTGCATCCTGTTCCACCTGCAGGAGCCAAACGGCCACGCGGCGGTTCACATCGGCGAACTGGCCACCACTCAGGACGGCCCGACCATCAGCGCCACGACGATCCTCCAGCCAGGCCAAACCGTCGCTCTGCCGTATTCGATCGCTGGCTCGGCACAGTCCACGGCGCCCAGCGGAGCGCGGCTCCACTGAAGAACGAGGTGCGCGGAAGGGGGTATTTCGACGCGCGCACGGCGACCCGGAAAGGCATGCTGCACGGATGAAACGTCACCAGACCTCCATCATGCTCGGGCTGGCCCTGGGCATCGGGCTTCTCGCCTCGCTCCATGCGTACGTCGGCCATCGGGACGCTGACACCAGGACGCTGCCCGGCGCAGCAGCCGCCGAGCCGAGCACCGCCCCACCCGCCGTCACCGTCGGCTTCAGTCCCGGCGACGCCGAAGCGGTGGTTGTGCGCACGATCGCCGGCGCCCAGACCTCCGTCCGCCTGGCCGCCTACAGCTTCACCAGCAAGCCGATCGCCACGGCCCTTGTCGCAGCAAGCAAGCGCGGCGTGGAAGTGATGGTGGTGGTGGACAAGAGCCAGCGCTCCGAGCGGTACACATCGGCCACGTTCCTTGCGAACATGGGGATTCCCGTCCGCGTCGACTCGCGCTACGCGATCATGCACAACAAGTTCATGGTCGTGGATGGTCACACCGTCCAGACCGGCAGCTTCAACTACACGGCCTCGGCGGCGCGCCGAAACGCTGAAAACGTCATCGTGGTCGCCGGCGCACCGGACATGGTCTCGGCCTACGATGCCGAGTGGCGCCGGCTATGGAATGAGTCCGAGCCCTATGGCCCCCGGTACTGACGTCAGCCCCATGCAGGCCAGCACCACCACGCCGGACGCCGGCCTCGCGGCCCTCGCTGCTTCCCTGGACGCCCTCTATCTGAGCCATCTGGACCGGATGCAGGCGAGCGCGGAGGACGCCATTGCCCTCACAGCCACGCTGGGCGGGATGGGCTATCTGCCAGGGCAGACCTCGATGCTCACCAACGCCCTCGAACGCGCAGCATCCGCGCAGGACATCTTCCGGCAGCTGGCCAGTCTCCTGATTCTTCGCGCGCGGCCGACGCTCGATCCGACCGGCCGCAAGACCGGCGTGCCCGTGGAGGATCTGATCGACTGGACCGGCCAGCCGCCGCGGCACACACTCAGTGCACTGGAGCACGCCGTCCAGAAGATCCACTACGCGCGAGGACACTCGCTGACCGAGTTCCTGCGCCGTGTCGTCGTCCGGCTAACCCCCGAGAGCGTCCCAGAGGACGCGCGCAAGCAGGCCGCCGAGGAGCTTATCTCCAGCGTCGGCATGCGCATGCCAACGGCTTGGGTGCTGTCCTATGGCCACAGCGACTTCGGCACCGTGGTTTTCAGCCACCTGAGTCGACAGGAACAGGAGATGCCCTGGCACCTGACGCCCGCACAGGCGGTAGGGATTGACCGCGCCCTGATCGCGATCGCCACCATGTGTGCTGTGTGCGGGCAAGAGCATCATGCGGCGAGCGTCCAGGATGCCGGCAACGCGATCATCAAGCGACTGCGCTACACGACGACGCAATACGGCGACGGCGACCTGCATGCCATCGGCACCGCCGTGCGCCTGATGCTCCACCGCGACAGGATCGCCTTCCACTTGGCGCCGGATGTGTGGGACGTGGCGCGGGGTGTATTGGAGGAGCACGTAGAGGGTCTGAAGCTTGTCGTATCAAGCTAACCGGGTGCACGCGGGGCGGTTTGGTGACCGCAAAAACGTCATGCAGGCTGGAGGCGTCGCCACCACCGCCGAGCCCATGAACGCACAACTGCACGATTTCCCTTCATCGTATGAAGAGCCCACCCGGGCCATTCGCGTTCCGCCCAACTCCCGCGAGGCGGAGCAGGCGGTGATCGGTGGCCTGCTGCTAAGCACCGAGGCGGGTGATGCCATCGCCGGGATCGTGTCCGCCGACGACTTCTACAGTCGCGACCACCGAGTGCTGTTCGAGGCCATCAGCGACCTGGCCGAACAGGGCACGCCGGCCGACGCCGTGACGCTGTCCGACTGGCTGGCGAGTCACAAGGGTGCGCAGGGAATCGACCCGAGCTACGTCATCCACCTGGCCAACGTGACCCCCAGCGCCGCAAACATCGTCGCCTACGCCGAGATTGTTCGCGACAAGGCGACGCTGCGCCGCCTGGCCGACGCCAGCACCAAGATCACGCAAAGCGCCCTCGCGCCGTTCACCGTCGACGCCGGCGAAGTCGTCCAGCAGGCCGAGCAGGCGATCTTCAAGATTGCCGAAGGCAATACCACCGGTCGAAAGGAGATCCACAACTCCAACGACATTACGAAGCTGGCCTTCCAGCTGATCGTCCAACGCTTCGAGAATCGTGGCCAGCTCACCGGCGTCGCGACCGGATTCACGGACCTGGACAGGGTGACCGCCGGCCTGCAACCGAGCGATCTCATCATCGTTGCCGCGCGGCCGTCTATGGGCAAAACGGCCATGGCGCTCAACATCGCCGAGTCGGCTGGGCTCACGACCAAGAAAGCTGTCCTGGTCTTCTCCATGGAAATGTCGGCATCCCAGCTGGGCCTGCGACTGATCTCCTCGATGGGCCGCATCGACGCGCAGCACCTGCGCACCGGCGATCTGTCCGAGGAGGACTGGCCGCGGGTCACCGATGCCGTGGCCAAGCTCACCAGTGCGAAAATCTTCATCGACGACACGCCGTCGCTATCACCTGGCGAGCTGCGCTCGCGGGCGCGCCGCATCCACCGCGAACAGGGCGGCCTCGCGCTGATCGTCATCGACTACCTGCAGCTGATGCAGGTCCCCGGCAGCTCGGAGAATCGCGCAACGGAAATCTCGGAGATCTCGCGCAGCTTGAAGGCGCTGGCCAAGGAACTCGACGTCCCAGTGGTTGCCCTGTCGCAGCTCAACCGCTCCCTGGAGCAGCGCGCGGACAAGCGCCCGGTCATGTCGGATCTGCGCGAGTCCGGCGCGATCGAGCAGGACGCCGACGTCATCATGTTCATCTACCGCGATGAGTACTACAACCGCGACTCTCCGGACAAAGGATTCGCGGAGGTCATTGTCGGCAAGCAGCGCAACGGGCCTACCGACACGGTGAAGTTGGCTTTCCTGGGCAGGTACACTCGCTTTGAGAACGCACACTATGGAGCCGTGGATTCCTTCACGGCGGGGTTCTGACACCACGGACAGAACTGCAGCGACCGCAAAAAGGAGAAATATATGGGAACGCCCCTACCGTTCGACTATTGCCCACAACCCGACCACGTTCGAATCGCGCTGTACCAGATGGCTAGAGGTCGAAAGCAGGTTTGGCAAACTGCCAGCCTTGCGTGCGCCCTCGGTGTGGTCGCCTACTTGGCAGCGATCTATGGCACCGGCGTCATTCCCAGTTGGGTCGGTGATAGCGTGGCTCGCGCCGCCTGTGTTTTCGCTCCCTTCGTTCTGCTCCTCAGCACTGCGCTGATGACGTTTGCGCGAGGATTGGGCATAGATCCCCCTCTTGATGCGATCAAGCTGTTGTCGACCGAGCAGCTTCGAGAGCTCGCCGGCCTCGCCAGCACTTATCCGGCGATTGGTTCGGCTGTGGCCCGCTGGAACAAGTCAGGTGTCACGCCCACGGTCACCGATTTCATCGCGTGCGTTGAGTATGCAAGGGAAGCAGACCGTCACGACGCGATGCAGCGATTGAGCGACATGGGCAGCGCCGCATGAGGCGACAAACTCAACCCACCTTCGAGGCGCGATGGCTTCCACGCGATGGCGGTCCCCGCGCTGGCCGTCGAGGGGAGATAACGCGTGCGTGAGATCAGACCACGCAACCGGACGGGATGGGTGTTGTGGCTTGGCGTGGTTGTCGGAATCGGCGTAGGCCTCGGCGTGGGGTCGATGGTACGAGGCGCTCACTGTGCGGATGGGACGGACTCAAGTGCCATCGGCCGGCGCGGTGCCTGCTCGCATCACGGCGGGGTGACCTCCGGCTGGACGTTCCTAGGCATTCCTGCCGGCCTCTTCGCCGGCGCTGGGACGGTCGCGATGATCGAGGCGCTGATGGCGCGGCGAGCGTCGCGGCGCCGGGACGTCGTCCTCAAGCAATGGGAGCAGGTGGGAAGTCCATCGACACCGGTCAGTGCAGCATCGCTGGTCAGGCGACCTGGTGAGGACGTTCATGACTTCCTGCGCCGCGTGATGGCCGCTGGTCACTGGGTGACGTTCGACTATCGCGGCGAGAGCGAAACCGAGCCGGGCGAGCGAACGGTGCGCCCGCGGTGGATGCAGCTGGCTGAGGTGGCGGGGGGCCGCACACTTTGTCTCGTGGGCGACTGCCGCGTCGACGGGCAGCGCATGTTTGCGCTATCGCGCATGGACCGGATTCGTGCGGTGGAGCCCGCGCCTGCCGCGTGATCCAACGGCGGGTGCCACGGTAGGCTCCGGCGAAAGCAATGCCGCCAATGCCCCGCTTTTGAACCACTGATGTGGCCGTCGGTGCGTAGTGTCTACGGCGTCGCGCGACCTCGCGCATCACCGGCCCCGTGTTCATGCTCCACCTGGTTCGATCTCCCGCCCCCAAGCGCCTCACCTTGGCGGTTGCGGCGTTGCTGGCGGCCGCCGGCGCGCAAGCCACGGATCTTCGGTACACCTTCGCCAGTACCGACTTCAAGAGCCTGGGAGCCGCCGAAGCGGCCATGCGCGCGGCGAACCCGAACTGGGACGCCGCCCTGTCCCTGTGCAAGGTGTCTCGGGAGAGCTCGGCCACCGCACTCGCCTACTGCACGTCGCAGCAGCTCGGTACCCCGTGGATCAACATCTACAGGACGCCCGGATCGACACGTTTCTAAGCGGCTACTCCGGTGGAGTTGCCGGTGCCTATGCCGGTGTCGGGGGCGGCGTGGCCTGGTCACCTGGCAACGGGACAGCAACACTCATTGGCTTTGGTGCAGGCGAGTCATTCCAGTCAAGCTATAAGGCTGGTGGCGGCCCTAACTGGGGATATACCGTGATGACCGGTCAAACGGGAATAACCTGGTGAGGAGGATTTAACTATGTTTGGTGCAGGTGGAACATCCCCGAAAACTAAGAGCCAGAAAATCGTCTGGTGGCTGGCATTTAGTAGCCTTTCGCTGTTCGTCCTCTATGTCCTGGTAAAGAACCTGTGAAGTGTGCCAATGCTAGGCGCTCGGATTGAGCACGCACGCACAACTGCTACGACGCCTTCGCCAAGTTTCCCGCAAGACGCAGATCGTCGCCGGCCAGGCCAGCGTGCTCGGCTACGGCTACACCGCGGCCGGCCGGCTCGCCTCGATCACCTACCCGAGCGGCGCGCGCGTCGACTACACGCACGATGCGGCCGGGCAGGTGACCTCGGCGACGCTGCATCCGGCCGGCGGCGGCACGCAGCCGATCGCCACCGACGTGCGCCACGCGCCCTTTGGGCCGGTGGCCAGCTACACCCTCGGCAACGGCCAGACGGTGGCCCGAGCCTTCGACGCCAACGGGAACATCTCCGCGGTGGCCAGCGCCGCGCTGGATCTGCGCTTCACCCGCGACGTGCTGGGCAACATCACCGCGCCGCCCGGCGCGGACGCGGAAACCTACAGCTACGACGCCCTGCAGCGGCTCACCGCCGTGCGCAGCGCCACCGGCGCGGTGGTCGAGGCGTACACCTACAAAAAGACCGGCGACCGACGGTAACCGCCTCCCTCGAACGTGTCCTTTCGGACTTTGCCGGGACGCCCGCGCGGCTATCGTGATGTCCATCGCGCCAATCCTTCGAGGCTCCAATGCAGACCAAGCTCTATGTCGTTGACGATGTCCGGCCGGCCGCTGCGCTCACACCGCAGGCGGTGACGCGGCGGCGCAAGCAGCTCCGCTCGATCGACCGGCGAGTCTTTCAGGCTCGGAACGCCATTTCCGGGCCACGCACCGGTTACGCGGTTTCGGTGGGCCTTTGCACTGGCGCTGCGCTGCTCGGCCTTGCCACGTTGATCGACCGGTCTGGGTTCCTGGCGGTGCTCGGCGTATCCGCCTCGGTTCGCGCCGGCATCGGCTATCTTCCGTTGCTGGCCGGCTTGGTCACCTGGGCCTACCTGCTGCGCTGGGGAGCCTACCCGACGAGCTGGACAACGCTGATCGACCAGGAGCTGGCCGCCTACGATCCGGTGGACGTCCGCGCCTACCGAAACCTCCAGCAACGCACGCGGGAAGCCGGCCACCTCGACCTCGACGAAGTGAGCGTGTGGCGGGCGGTGGAGTGGGGCGCGCTGGGCCTCGCCAGTGACCGGCTCACGCCTCCGAAGAGCTCATTCACGAGCAAGACGGTTTAAGGAAGGAGCGTCTCCGGCGCGAGCGCTGGTGATAGTTTCCCGTAACCCGGCGCCGTGCGACGGGCACAAACGTTCACCGCTGTGGCCAGCGCTAACGCGAGGATTCATGGCGTCGCCACGAGGAATGGGGCAGCATGAACGACCAAGCCTGCGCGGGCGGGCGCCCAACATCTGGATCTTTCCATGTGCTACTCCGCCGAGGTCATCAGCGACTGGCACCGGTACGAGCGACTTGGCGGCTCGCTTGTCCTCAGCGCCTTCGTCAAACTCTTCTGGGCACGCAACAAGGCCGGTGACTGGCTGAAGGTCGTCCCCAAGGGTATGAGGGATAGCTTCATGGAGCCGCGCAGCGCCGGAGAGCAGTCCGCCAAGGATGCGGCGCTCGAGGCCTACCGCGATGTCGCGCGAATCCTCGAGCTGGAGATCGCCGAGCAAACGGAGCGCCTCACCAAGGCCGAGGTCGTGCTCGCCTCGCCGAAACCCACCAAAAAGGCAGCCAACGAACAGCGCATCGCGTCCAACAAGATCGCTGCGGCCAAGGCGAAGCTGGACGAACTCGGCACCGCGGCACAGTCGGACGGTTTCGATCGCATCTGGCCAGGGCACTATGCGCCCGTCTTGATTCGCGACCCGGCCACCGGCGAGCGGCAGATCGTCCCGATGCGGTACCGCTGCAGACTTCCAGGATGGACCCGTGCCACGGAGTTGGAGAAGCCCGGCGCGTACAACGCCCGCAGAGACAAGCTCTCGACCGTGTGGCGTCAGCTGTTCGGGAGGAACCACGGCGTCGTCGTGGCGACCCGCTTCTATGAGAGCGTCTCGCTCCATCGCCTTCAGCAGCGCGAGCTTGTCCCGGGCGAACGGGATGTTTCCGTCGAGATCGTGTTCGAGCCGGAGCCTCGGCAAGAACTGTTCCTGGCGTGCTTGTGGCGCTTCGCCGAGGCAACCGATGACGAGCCTGATTTCTACTCCTTCGCCGCGATTACCCGAGACCCGCCACCGGAGGTCGAGGCCGCCGGACACGATCGGTGCATCATTGCGATCAAGCCCGAGAACCTCGATTCCTGGCTTGACCCGGCACCGGGGCAGCTGGCGGATCAGTACGCCATCCTGGATGACCCGGTGGGCGCCTACTACCAACACCGCCTGACGAAGTAGGCGACACCCGTTCAGGCAACGCCCTTGGCAGGGGTACGGCCGAGATACGCGCAAAAATAGGACACTCCGGCCAAAAAACAATTTCAATCCAAGAAGTTAGCCCAAGAACCTATTGACGCCAAAGCTGGCGCGTACTTCGCAACAGCAGTATCAAGATACCGGGTCTCGGCGAGACCCTTTTTCAACCTCGTCGCGCGTATCGGAGGTACTGACGTCGCGCAGTCGAGCATATGTTTCTTCCAGCACGTCCAACCGTGCTTGGCTGGCGGCGCACTGGGTCTCTGCCTGTCGCCGATGATCCCGTTCAGTGGTCAGTTGAGTTTCGGCCGCCGCGAGCTGGGCTTGCAGGTGCACCTGCCCTTGTTCGGCCTGGGCCAGCCGCATCTGCAAAGTCGGATGTTCCTTGGCCAGCGGCAGATTCGCGTCGTAGGCGTGCTGCAGTTTCTGATGCTCGGTGCGGAACTGCCGAAACTCCTTGTCGAGCTGATTGATATGCTCGGTCATCCGGGCATTGTCGCGGTTGAGCTGCAGTAGCTCGTGACTCTTGCTCGTGATGGTGTCGTTGGCTTGTCGAAGCTCGACCTGTAGCCCCTGCACCTGGTGTTCGTGCCGGCGCTGCTCCTGGTCGCGCTGCTCCTTGACGGCCGTCCGATAATGCTCCAAGGCATCGCGGGCATGCTGGTGTTTGTCTTCCAGCGACTGAATGTGCGCTTCGTGCTCCGTCAATCGCGCGGTCATGCCGGCGACCCGCTCCTCCAGCTGTTGGACGAGGGGTTTGGGGAGCAATGGAACGGAAAACCGGGATAAGGATAAATATTCTTTGTCTGTCATGGATTTAGGGTCGTGCCCGGATATGGGAAAAATTGGGTCATAGGCCTCAAACATGGCTTACGCATCCCGCTGCTTGCCCCGCTTATTAGTCGATGGAAAACCCCCGGCTCTGCCGGGGGACTCTCAAAGTTTGACGGCTCCGGGATTTCGCTCCGCGCTGTGTTGCTTTGTGCTCTTGATCTTCGCCGATTGCGAATAGGCCCCTTTGAGGGGCCAGCAATCGTAAAGCCCCCGGCTTTGCCGGGGGATACTTACTTCGAGCCGTCGCCGGCGATGCCTGCTCGGCCAGCTAAGCAGTAAGGCGCGACTCGGCGGCGGTAGCCCGAGTTTCAAGCGACCGCATGGCTAATTTTGCCCAACCCCCAAAAATGTAAAGCGCGTCTTTCGATGTTCAATGTTGCCGGCGTTTTCGAGGCGGTGCAGGTGTCTGAGTTAACCGAGCCTCTGCGGCTTTCGCCCGGGCTTCGAGCGACTGCACCGCCGTGCCCATCCCTTCCAATTGACCGCGAACTGCGGCCAACTCGATGACCATCCGATCCCGCTCTGCGACAGTAGTGGCCAGTGCTTCAAGGCGGATATCACGCTCAGCCAACTCGCGACGATGGCGCCCTGCATCCAAGCGTAACTCCGCCAAGCTGGCCTGCTGCTGTTCCAGTCGCTCTCGCGCTTTGGTCAGCTGGTTTTCCGCGCGCCGCTGGCCTTCGCGTGCGGCGTCGATCTCCTGCAGCATGCGTGCTTGCGCGATCTCCAGTCGCTCATTCGCTTTATCGCGTTCGATCTGGAAAGCCGCATCTCGGCTCGAGATCGCGGCTTGGAATTCCTCGGCCTGTTCGGTTTGAGCTTGACGGATACGTTCGATCTGTTCAGCCGTCTCGGTCTGCAAGGTGATGAACCTTTGTTGCAGCGCCTGCCCATCCTGCAGAGCTTGGTTCTTCGCACCCATCTCGGTCTCCACACGCGCTTGCTGCGCGGCAACTTCATGTCGAAGTGTTTCGCACTGTTCGGTCAGTGCTGTCGCCATCTCCATGGCATCGGCGCGCGTTTGCAGGGCTGCATTCCGCTGCTGCTCGGCCTCCGCCAAAGCGGTCTCCAAGGCGCCCCGCTGTTCGGCAAATACCGCTTCGCCCTGCTCGACAGCGGACACCCACAGGGTGCGCATCGCATCGGCCACAGCGGCCGGGAGATCGGCGCCGAGGGCGTCCGCTTTTGTACGTTCGTCCTTCCACAGCTTCAACTCGTCATTGATCGTCGTGCGGCTGCCCTGCTGGATGGCCGTATAGATCTGGTCGACCGTGATTTCGTGGGGTCGTTTGCCGCCGACAACGAGCTGGGCAGCGGCTTCGCGGGTACGTTGGCGGGTATCACTGACACGGCTCATGGGCATTCTCAGTTGCTGGCGGGTCAATTTCGCAGGATATGAATCATGTATATCATAGTATTACGTTATATGTGTAATGATTAAATCAAGAAAGTTATGATAATCCCTATAATCGAAAGTAATTCAGCAGTACGCTGGTGGTCCCGCGGCATTGGACATCGGAAAGCATGACTGAACATCCTTTGAGCCTCGCCGTACCCCAGGCCCTGCCTCCTGTCCTGTCGGGATGCGCCGGAACCAACCGTGCTCCGGCGAACGTGGCCCGACAGATTGCGGCCAATGACGACGTGGCGGCGATCGGCCTGTGGCTGGCGGAATATCACGACTCGCCCCATACCTTTCGCAGCTACCGCAAGGAGGCAGAACGGCTGCTGCTCTGGGCCACGCAAATACGTGGCAAGCCGGTGTCGAGCCTCACCCGCGAGGATGTGATCGCCTACGAAGCATTTCTCTGCCATCCGCCCGCCACTTGGTGCGACGACAGTCTGGCCCGTCGTGGTGAGCATCGGCGCCTGTTCACGGGACCATTGGCCGAGCGCAGCCGACGTCAGGCCTTGGGCATCCTCGCAGGGCTGTTCAACTATCTCGTACGCGCCGGCTATCTCGCCGGCAGTCCGTTTGTGCTGCAGCGGCGACGGGCGCGTCGCGGGATGCCCCGTGCTATCGAGCGCTATCTGGACCGATCCCTTTGGGACGACGTGCTTCACAGCATCGACGGTTGGCCACGGTCGACGAACCGGGATTGCCAACGCTACGAACGCGCTCGTTGGGTACTGCGTTTCCTGTACGAAACGGCTTTACGGGCTTCCGAGGCCGCCGCGGCCTGCGAGAGCGATTTCCAGCGCGTTCGTGGTCGGTGGTGGCTCCATGTCGTGGGCAAAGGCGGCGTCGAGGGTCAGATCCCCCTCAGCGACCATCTCATGGAGGATTTCGCGCGCTATCGCGGCTTCCATGGGTTGCCGCCCGCGCCGGCCGACAATGGCAAGATACCGGCCATTCTGGGGATCGCCGGCCGCGCTTCTGCGCTCACTCCCACGGCGATCTATCAGATCGTCAAGGCCACCTTCCGGCATGTTGCGGATACGCTCCAAAAGGAAGATGCCGCCAAAGCCTCCCGAGTGCGGCGGGCGTCGACTCATTGGCTACGGCATACGGCCGCCACGCATCAGGCCGAAGACGGAACACCGATCCACCACATCCAGCAGAATCTTCGCCACAGCTCGATCGGCACGACATCGATTTACCTCCACGCAGAAGAAGATTCACGGCATGCAAGCACAACGAGAACGCGAGCCGACGCCTCGCAGCAAAGAGAAGGAGACCTGCCATGACTGACCCCGACGATCGTTTCGGCATGCCCGCCAGTGCTTTCAAGGCGGCCAGGGAAAGTCATGGGCTGGATAGCCCCGTTTTTCGGGCGGGCATGTATGTACCCACCCGGCATGAAGTGGCCACGTTGTCTGCCACCCAACTTTTGCCGATCGTGATCGACTGGATGTGGGAAAGTCCGTCCGAACTGATTCCAGACAATAAACAGATTGGGGAACTTCGCGCCCTGCTGGCGGCCCGTCCTGATGCGGATGAGCCGACACTGCGAGAACTCATCACCGCGTGTGATGATTATTTGAAAATTTGATAGCGTGCTTTTTTCAACCGGGTTCAGTTGGAAAATTCGTCCAAAGGGTGCGGTTGTTTAGTTCGCCTTCGGCAGGCCTTCGCGGCCGGCGGCCAATTCGCTGGCTGGCCATATGGTCAACCACACGCCACGAAACGGCTGTACATAAAGAGCTATACGTCGATCGAGAGATGTCACCGTGGCTGGGTAGCTCACGATCCATCCTCGGGGATGTGCCTTTGCCCACACTTGCACCGACTCGCCTTCGGACAGCTGCGTCATGGGCCGTGTCAATCGGCCCAGAAAGTCGAACTGACCGTCGTACGTTTCCACATTGGCGATGGGTCTGCCCTGAGCTTCGGCACGTGCCAGTAACACCGCCGCCGGCTTGAGATCGAAAGCCGGCCACCAGGTGAGCGTGAATAGACCGTTGGCGGCGACGGCACCCACAAGGCCCACCAAAGCAATGCGGTGCAACTCGCCCCTTCTTGGCAGAAGCAGGCCACCGAGCAAAATATAGAACACGCCGAACGCGCTGCTGAAAGCCCCCAGCGTGGCGAGCTGCGGATCACGGACTACCCCGCGCGCAATGAGCTGCGGAAGTGCAAACAGGGACAGACCAGCTCCCACGGACAAGAATGCCAACGGCCACGGACCGAGCCAACGGCTCCTTCCCGGAGGAGCATGTTTCCGAGCCACGGCGGCGGCGAACAGCAAGGCGAAACCCGCACATTCCGGCAACAGGTAATACGGCTGCTTGCCGCTGATCAGCGAGAACACCAGTAACACCGGACCCAGCCAAGCGAACACGAAACGCAGTCCTGGTTCGAACGGACGCCGCAGGGCCCCTAGTGCGAACCACAGCCTCGGCCATAGCGCGAACGGAAACACCAACAGCGGCAGTAGCGGCAGGTACCACCAGAGCGGTTTCGCATGCGCGAACGCTTCCACCACGCGCCCTGCCGTCTGGTGGAACAGCAATTGCTCGCGATAGGTGGGGCCACCGATCGAGGCGGCCGTGAGCGCCCACGCTAGCAGCATGCCGCATCCGAGGTTCGGCCGGGATTCTGGAAATTTCCGCAAAAAGAACCATAAGCCGTTGAGCCTACAAAGCAAATTTGATGTCTTTGGCCATCGCGCTCTTGTACCGATCCAAGTCCAATGAGTAATGGCCTAGCCGGTTGATATGCTCGCGCCGGTATGGCGAAAGCCGATTGAGCAACTCTTCGCTGAGTGGCACGCCCTGCTCTTGAAGTCCTTTCAGCGTGCGCGACATCGTGTGGACGTTGTGCAGGATCACCATGTTGGCCACGAGGTGGTTGTACTTCACGACCTTTCGCTGCTCGTGGCGGATGTTTTCCGCAATGATTCCGTCATTTGCGAAATGCAGCCACTGGGCGAAGTCGTTGAACTGCTCGCTCTTGTTCGTCGACTGGTGGATCACGCGGCGCAGCTCGACGTCGTTGATGTAGTTCAGCAAGAATCGGGTTCGTATCGCGCGTCCGAGCTCGCGAAACGCGAAATACAGCTTGTTCTTCCGGCTCGCCACACCCAGGCGCCGGAGGATCATCGAAGGGGTAATCCGCCCCGCCTTGATCGAAATGGCCACGCGCAGCATGTCCGGGTAGTGGCGCTCGATAAGCTCCCAGTTGATCGATTCGGTGAACAAGCTATTGATGTGCCCGTACTTGGTTTTCCGATCGGGCTTGTAGAACACCAATTGCTTGATGCCACGGATGCGTGGCATGAGGCGAATACCCAGCAGGTGCGACAAGCCGAACACGGGCGCACTCTGAGCTTGGGTATCACCGTGGACCGTGTCCGGCTGCACGTTAGATTCGTTCTTGATCAGGCCGTCAAGGATGTAGACCGCCTCATGCACACCACACGGAATGAAATTGCTGAAGAGCGCGATGTACATGTCCGAGACGTGGTAGTAGCCGATGCCGCCGTAGCCACCGTAGCGAATGTGGTACTCCGACAGCAGGTTCTGCTCGTAGATGCTCCACTTCGTGCCATCGGCGGAGACGTGTTTCCCTGTCCCCCAGAATTTTGGCAAAGCGAAGGTGTTGAAGGCATTGATCACTCGCACGATCGCCTTGTCCAAGCGTTCCTCGGTGATGTGGCGAAGGTTGAGCCAGGCGACCTGTTTGCGGCTCAGCCCCTGCACGGAGCGAGCCGTCTGCGTGGGGCCCAGATTGCACCCGTAGCAGAACAAGGTCGTGATGAAGCGCTTGCGCGGGTCGTCGATCTTGGCTTCGAAGCCAGACAGTGGCCCGAACAGCCGGTGCAGATCGAGCCACTGCTCGGTCTCGGTCAGTAGATCCAGGATGTTGACGGACGGCAGCTCCTCCTTGAGTCGCGCTTCCAGCAGGGCCAGTTCCGGTGGATCCTGTTTACGATCAAGCCGCTGGATCACCAGACCGTTTTCACCGATCCGCACGAATTCGTTCTCGGGGAAGCTGTCGTCGACATGCTTGGCTAGCGTCGACATCTCCGCTTTGAGCTGCGCGACAAAGCCGGCACCGTCCTTGGGCAGTGAGGTGATGTCGCAGTAGCGGCTCAATTCACCACCGTACTCCTCCCAGGACACCAGGTGTTCGCGGTAGTCATCGAAGTCGTTGCTGTGTGCGGAATACAGGTCGCCGGACTGCAGGTCTTTCATGATCGACATGCAGATGAAGAGTTCAAGGTATTTTCGGTGGATCCGAGACTCGCCCTCGGGCGACGCCACCGCGATCAGGCGATACCAGGCATCGGGCAGCCAGCGCTTCAGGTCGATCCCGTTGGGAAGGTGCGCGGGCTCAAGATGTTCGCGGCGTGCCGTGCGCCATTCGCGGATCCAGGCGACGGCTCTTACCAGCGTATCGTCCTGTGAGCTGGACTGAAGTTCGAGTACGTCCAGGCACTGATACAGCAACGCCCGCTTGTCGCTGTAGGGTTTCAGCATGAAGGGCAGATAATTATTCCCCGCAAAGGCGGCATGCTCATCGCACTGGATGATCCATTGTTCCGGATCGTCGCCCAGCACCCGCTCCATGTTTTCCACACGCTTCTTCGCCGACTCGCCCTCCTGCATGGCAGCCAGCACCTCCCGAAACTGGCCAATCAGACGATCGGTCTGCTCGGCATGGTCCAATCGGTATTGGCGCAGCCGCTCCTCGGCCTGGTTGTCGATGCCATGCATGATCTTGATGAAGATGCTTGCGACGTCGTCAGTGGCTTTTTCCAGCTGCGACTGGATCAGCAGCACGGCCAATGTATGGCGCTTGAGCGGCTTGACGGTGCGGATGTCCTTGGCGTCCAACGCACGGGCTTCCAGCATCATCTGGTGGCGTTTGGTCACCGCCATCTCGCGGGTATCGGGCAGCCCGTGACCCAGGCTCTTGAGCCAGCGAATGTGCTCAAGGAATTTGGCTACCTCGCGAACCGTAGGCCTTTTCGGCTCGCGTTTGAGTTGATCCCAGAGGGTGATTCCCCGTCGCTGCAGGAGGAGATCGTCGAGCATCTGGCGCTGGTCGGCCGACAATTGCCCCGTGACCGATTTGAAGATCGCCGTGTTGACCGCGTTGCGCGCCGCCCGTGCTGCGCGCACCAGTTGGGTGAATCCGGGCAACTCGTACTTCTGCCGGACCAGTTCCTCGATGAGGACATTGATGATGTCCTCCAGTTCCTGTTTGGTCGCGGCCGCCTCGCGGGCGATCTGATCCAGCCAGGGCCAATCGGCATCCACCAACCGTCGCACACCAACGAAGTCACGAATCTTCCGCAGATGCAGCGAGCGGCTGCCTGATGCGTCGTACGCCTTCAATGCGCGCACGGTGGGGATGCGCATCTGAGCGCTGCCGCAGACATGATCAACAATCGCCCGCGGCAACGTTGACAACGGCTCGAAGTATCCCAAACGCTGAAGGACCTTGAGCTGGATCAGCAACAGTGCCTGAGTGGGCTTGCGTGCGGAGACGCCTATGGCAAACGCGCACTCGTCAGCGGTAGGTGTGTAGATGGCCGTCAAATCGCGGGCGCTGAGATCCTTTTTCAATTGAGGATAGGCAGTGTCCTGAATCGTGCTCATGCGGGTCCGCTAGGCGACGTGTCTGTCGCGGCCAAAAAGATGAAATTTAGAGCAACTTGATCCCGAAGGGCTTGACGGCCAGTGCGAAAGCACCAAAGCACACCACGGTGATGACAGCACTCAACGCCAACGCAGGCCAGAAGCCAAAACGCGCAAACAGGCGCGGAAAGACCGGGAACATCGGCAGCGTCGGCACGACATACCAAAACGTATACGGGCGAGCACTTCGACTATGAAGGCTGGCGTTTTGAGATCGTCGATATGGCGTCACGGCTATCGAACTCGGCGGACGCGGCTTCCATGGACGACGCCGACTGACAATACCGGCCGCCATGGACCGACGTCCCTCAGGGACGCGGCTGCATGACGCGCAGTGCGGTATGCCCCTGCAGGTCCTTGAGGGGAAAGTAGGCGCGATGGGTAGAAGGGTCGACGGCGACCACATGCGCGTGCGGCCCAAGCATGCCCTCGCCGAGCTTGGTCACGCCCGCCTGGGTCACGGAGAACAGCGAGACCACCCCGGATTCGCTGGCGATATACAGCCAGCCCTTGCCGGCATCGTAGGCCAGCACGTCCGGATCATCGCCGACCTCGAAGGAGGCCGTGACGCGGCGGCTCGTCAGGTCCAGCACCAGCAGTTTGTGGTTGTCCTCGCAGGCGATGAATGCGAGCCGCTGCGGCGGCACGATCTGCAGACCGTGATTCCCTTTCGCACCGGGCAGGTCGATGCGTGCGACCACCTTGTCGGTGGCCGGGTCGATCTCGACCAGCTGTCGCCGCGTCTGCACGTTGGCGAAGATGTGTCTGGAAACGGGGTCGTACTGGGTGTTGCCCACTTCGCCGCCAAGCGTAATCGTCGCGACGCGCTGATTCGTGCGCACGTCGATCACCGTATCGGTCGCGCCGTGCTCATCGGAGACGTAGAGCTTGTGCTGGTCCGGGACATAGGCCATGCCGTCCGGATACACTCCCGCCGGTGCCCGCGCCACGACCTTCAGACTGTTCGCGTCGATCGCGACCACTTCGTTGGTCCCGGTGGCTGAGGCATAGACGCGCCCGAGTTCCGGGATCGCCAGTACCCCGTGGACCTTGCTGATATCAGGAATTCGCGTTACCACCCGCTGCGTCTGGGTATCGAACACGATGACGGCACTGTCGCCCAAGTGTGCAATGAACAGCAGGTGCCGTCCCGGGTCGTAGCTTGCATAGTCCAGGCGCGTGGTCTCGCCGCCGAGAGGTATATCCGCCACCTTGGTGAGCGGCAGGGTGTTGGAACCCACTGGCCCGGCGCAAGCGGTAGCTGCCACCAGGACGGCCACCAGTGATCCGATACCGCGAAGCAAGGTCGGCGTGCTCATACGTACTCCATCGATCCGGATGATGATCAAGAGCCCGGTGGCCAGCGATGCGTTTCACCCTGACCATGCCGGCACCAGGCATACAACGCGTCGTAGATCACCAGCCCGTGCTGCAGCATGGTGTGGTCGTTCTCGAACACCCGCGACAAGCCCAGCGAGATGGCGTACAGCCCGGCGGATTGAGGGGTCAGATCGAGACGTGAGGTGTCCGCGCCACGCACGATGGCGGCGAGCTGCTGCAAAGCGGGGTCATCGAGCGCATAGCGTTTGAGAAAGGCATCAAAACTGCAGAGGTCTCCCACGTGAGACAGCTCGGCGCCTGGAATGTCGTAGGGTACGGCGCCGGTCGCTTGCGCGACAGTGAATACCTGGTCTGTCGGTACGTACAGAAATTCTGGCGTCGCGTCGATGAACCGGGCGATCAGCCAGGGACAGGCAATCCGGTCGATCTTGGGACGTTCTCGCGTCACCCATTGCATGGCCGCACCTCCGCTGGACGGATTTCACGTGGCGCCACAATTATTGTAGAAGATATAACTAAAGCGTAGTGTACGCTACATGATTAATCCCCAGAGATGGCTGATGTTGGTCAGCAGCTTGCCCGGAAAGACGCAGACGGCCCGCATGCGGGTCTGGCGGGCACTGAAGGCGGCGGGCGCCAGCGCCATGCGAGATGGCGTATACGTGCTGCCGCAGGCCGACAACGCCCGTGTTGGCTTCGATGAACAGGCCGCCGAGATCACCGCGTCCGACGGCACCGCGCAGGTCATCGCTTTCGACAGTCAGGACGAGACGCAACAGCGTGCACTCGTGGCGCTGTTTGATCGCGGCGACGAGTACCACGAGCTGTTCAATCAGCTCGATGCGTTTCAGGTCAGGTTGGCGAGCCTGGAGGAGGCTGAGGCGCGGCGCGAGCTGGCCATGCTGCGTCGCGATGTCGCCGCGGTGGTGGAGATCGACTTCTTTCCTGGATCGCCACGGCGCCAGGTGGAGAGTGCCTTGACCGATGCCGAAGCCGCGTTGAACGCGCGGTTTTCGCCGGACGAGCCCCATGCCGCGCATGGCGCGGTGCCGCGCTGCGATCCGGCGCTATACCGCGGGCGCCTGTGGGCTACCCGCGAGCACTTGTGGGTCGACCGGGTAGCGTCGGCCTGGCTGATCCGCCGGTTCATCGATCGCAAGGCGACCTTCGCCTGGATCAAAACCCCGGCAAGCTGCCCGAAGAAGGCGGTCGGCTTCGACTTTGACGGCGCCGAGTTCACCCACCGCGGTGCCCGGGTGAGCTTCGAGGTGCTGCTGATCAGTTTCGGGCTGGGCGATGACCGCGGTCTCGCCCGTCTCGGCGCGCTGGTGCATTACCTCGATGTCGGCGGCGTGCCGGTGCCGGAGGCGGCAGGCTTCGCCGCGATCATGGCCGGCGCTCGTGCGACCCAGCCGGACGATGACGCATTGCTTCGCAGCATCGGCCCCGTACTCGACAGTCTGTACGCCGCTTATTCGGAACCGTTGGCGGAATGAGCTACCGCTGTCGATTCCATTCAACCACCACCCGGAGGTGTCTATGAATACGTCTACCCATGACCACCCGCGAGCCCTTCATGGCCGTCGTTTTCACCGGATGGCCGCGGCCATGCTCCTTGGCTTGGCGCTGCCGGCGCTGGCAGCCGGCCAGCTGGATCCGAAAGCCATTGGCGCGGCCAGTGGCGCGACCGCGACCACGACGCCGGATGGCGTCGTGAAAATTGGCTGGTCGCGTACCGATGTCGCCGTCACCGTGGATGGCATGAAACTGCCGCCGGCGGCGGGCCTGGGCTCCTGGGCCGCGTTCTCACCCATGGCGGGCGGACGTGCCATGGTGATGGGCGACACCGTGGTGTTCCAGGACGAAGTGGACGCCGCGATGGACGCGGCGTTTGCCCACGGTCTCACCGTCACGGCGCTGCACAATCACTTTTTCTACGACACGCCGAAGGTCTACTTCATGCACATCGGCGGCGAAGGCAGTCCTGAAACGCTTGCCGCCGGCGTCAAGGCCGTCTGGACGGCCATTCGCGCGGTGCGCCGCGCGCATCCACGGCCGGCGGCGGGATTCGCGGGGATAACGCCAACCGTCGGGCATATCAACGCGGATGCGCTCAGCAAGATCGTGGGTCAGCCGGCGGTCGACCTTCAAGGGATCGCCAAGATCACGATCGGGCGTACCGGCAGCATGCAGGGCATGCCGGTCGGCGGCTCGATGGGGCTCACCACCTGGGCCGCATTCAGCGGCAGCGACAACGCGGCCGCGATGGACGGCGATTTCATCATGGCCGCCACGGAAGTACAGCCCGTGCTGCAGGCCTTGCGCAAGGCCGGTATCCATGTGGTGGCGTTGCACAATCACATGATGGACGTGCAACCCGACTTGTACTTCACCCACTTCTGGGGCAAGGGGCCAGCTGCGGAACTGGCTCGCGGATTCCGCGCTGCGCTTGATGCGCAAGCCGCGGTCCACAAGCCCTGAGGGGTCGGGTCAACCCATGACCTGGTATGCCAGCCAACGTGTAGGCGGATCGACACTGATGTTCCTTGCTTTGTTGTCGCCGAATGTACGTGCGGCGATCGGGGCAGATCACATCATCGTGCCGCCCGAGGTCAGCGTCTTACCGGTACGTAACACCCTCATGGATGCGCTGCCCGGCGATTCGGACTGGGCACAGTCGGCGGGGATCGAACTCACGCAACAAGATCCGCGTCCGGGCCTACCGACGCCCTACCGCACGACGGTGCGGGTGCTGAAGGATCGCACGCATCTGTATCTGTGGATCGACAGCGTCGATCCGGAGTTTGGCAAGCGTTCCGTGCACACGCTGGAGCGCGACAGCGACCAGACCAACGACGATCACGTCACGGTGGTGCTGGACACCTTCGGCAACCACCGGGTCGGCTACGTGTTTCAGGTCAATGCGGGTGGCGCGCGGACCGATGGATTGATCTCTCCCGCATCGCCGGACCCGAACTATGACTGGGATGGGATCTGGCGGGCGAAGGTTCGGCAAACGGCGGACGGCTGGCGCGCCGAGATCGCGATCGACACACGCAGTCTGCAATTTCGCAAGGGTCTGGATCGCTGGGGTCTCAATGTGCAGCGTTACGTGCCGCGTGCCCAGCTCAGCCTGCAATGGGCCAGCATCACTCTCAACAGTTTGATCTTCGATCTTTCCCGCATGGGCGTCCTGAACGGGACCCGCGGCCTTGAACAGGGTCATGGCCTGGAAGTATCGCCCTACGTGCTGATGAATCACGACAGCCTCGGTAACCGCCAATCGGCACAAATCGGCGGCGATGTGCGCTACAACCTGACCCCCGAACTGGCGGCCATCGTCACGGTCAATCCCGACTTCGCCGAGGCCGAGGCCGATGCCCAGCAAATCAACCTGACCCGTTTTTCCTTGTCGCTGCCGGAGAAGCGCCGCTTCTTCCTGGAAGGCTCGAACCAGTTCAACTTTGCCGCCGGACTCAGCCAGACTGGTGACCTCACCAGCACGTTCATTCCGTTTTACTCGCGTCGCGTCGGCCTGCTGAACGGCGAAACGGTGCGCCTGGACGAAGGCGTCAAGCTTATCGGCCAAACCGGCCCGTGGTCGATCGGTGCGCTGGATGTGCAAACCGGCCCGTCGGGCCTCGATGGCCGCCCGATCAACTTGTTCGTCGGGCGCCTGACCTACGACGTCGATGACCATTTGCGCGTCGGTACGCTGGTGACACGCGGCGATCCGACCGGACAGACCCATAATCTCTTTGCGGGCGTCGATGCGGTCTGGCATACGGCCACCTTTCGTGGCGACAAGAACCTGACGCTTTCGGGTTGGGCGGCGCGTACGCAAGACGATGGTCTGCAAGGACGGCATTCGGGTTGGGGCGTCTACGCGCAGTACCCCAATGACCTGTGGAACTGGAATGCCAGCGTCAATGTGTTCGGTGATGCTCTCAACCCGGCGTTGGGTTTCCTGCCACGCCCGGGCACGCACCAGTACGACGTGTATATCGACTACCGGCCGCGTCCCACCAGCGACGCACTCAACTGGGCGCGACAGTTTTTCTACCAATTCGAAGTGCAGCAGATCGACGACCTGCATGGCACCACGCAGACCCGGCGCATTTTCACCGCCCCGTTCAATGTCGACGCCGAATCCGGCGAGCACTACGAGTTCGACTGGATTCCGGATTACGAGGCGCTGACCGAACCGTTCGAGATCGTCGATGGCGTGACCTTGCCGGCGGGCCGCTACCACTTCAATCGCTATCGTGTCGAAACGCAATCGTCCGATGCGCGGCCGTGGCGCATCGGCAGCGTGGTGGAACTGGGCGACTTCTACGGCGGACGGCTGACGCAATACATGCCGTTCGTGGATTGGACGGCACGGGAAGGAAAACTACGCTTCGAGTTGCAGAATGAAACGGATGTCGGTCGCTTGCCGCAAGGCCGGTTCATCCAGCGGCTCTACCAACTCAAGCTGAGTTACTCCTTCAGCCCCGACCTCATCGTGTCCAGCTTTACCCAGTACGACTCGGGACAAGGCCATGTCGGCCTCAACGCGCGTCTGCACTGGATCGTCGCACCCGGGCGGGATTTCTATCTGGTCTTCAATCACGGGGTGGAAACCTCGCCGACCAATCCGATCGCACGCTACGCGCCCATCTCGAACGCCGTGATTGCCAAGTTGCGCTGGGACTTTCGTTCGTAATACACGCAAGAGGTATCGCCATGTCCGATTCCACGTCGCCCGCCTTTGCGGGCCAGCATGTACTGCAACCGCTGCCCTTCGATCCGCGCGCGCTTATCGGTCTCTCGGAGCGGTTGATCGTCTCGCATCACGAGAACAATTACGGTGGGGCGGTGCGCAACCTCAATACCCTGGAGAAGCAGCTGGCGCAGGTCAGCAAGGACACGCCTGCGTTTGTCGTCGGCGGCCTGCGCCAGCACGAGCTGATGTATCGCAACTCGATGACGTTGCACGAAGCGTATTTCGGCAACCTGGGGGGCGATGGTCGCGCTACCGGCGATATCGCTGCGGCCATCTCGGCCACGTACGGCGGCATGGATGCCTGGGAAACCCATTTCCGCCTTACCGGCGCGAGCCTTGGCGGCGGTAGTGGCTGGGTGATCCTGGCGTTCGAACTGATGACCGGTGAGCTGCGCACGGTCTGGTCGGGCCACCACACACAGATACTCGCGACCGCGTTGCCTCTGCTGGTCATGGACATGTACGAGCACTCCTACCAGATGGACTATGGTGCGGCGGCGCTGAAATACATCGACGCATTCCTTGCCAACGTCCAGTGGAACGAGGTCGATCGCCGCTTCGGGCAGGCTCAGGCGCTGCATCGCGCCCTTGCCGAAGTGGCACGCTCGTGAGAAGGCCATGACCGTCACCACACCGCCGCAGTATGTCAGCCTCGCACAGGCCACCCGGGTATGGGCGAAGATCGGCTGGCTGAGCTTCGGTGGCCCGGCCGGCCAGATCGCCGTGATGCACCGCGAACTGGTCGAACAGCGACGCTGGATCAGCGAGCCGAGGTTCCTGCATGCCCTCAACTACTGCATGTTGCTGCCGGGTCCCGAGGCGGCCCAACTGGCCATCTATATCGGCTGGCTATTGCATCGCACGGTCGGTGGTCTTATCGCCGGCTGCCTGTTCGTGCTCCCCGGCGTACTAGTGCTGTCCGGCCTGAGTGTGCTGTATGCCTTCGTGGGCCAGGTGGCGATGGTGGTGGCTGTCTTCTTCGGATTGAAGGCCGCGGTGTTGGCGGTAGTCGTTGAAGCAGTGCTTCGCATCGCGCGACGCGCCCTGAAAGGTCACTTCTTCGTCGGCATCGCGGCTGCGGCCTTCCTGGCCATTCACGTGTTCCGGCTGTCGTTCCCGTTGATCATCGCAGGAGCGGCGGTGTTGGGCATCGGGGCGCGGCGGTGGTTCCCACAGTGGTTCCCGGCCGAAGCCACGGCCGCGGAGCTGGCCGGTGATGGTTACCTGATCGACCAGTTGATGCTGCGCGGCGAATTGGTCCATACCAAGCCGTCACGAACACGAGCGTTGCGCACGGCCGGGATCGGCCTGGCGCTGTGGGCTGCGCCGGTGCTGGCCGTCGTGATCCTGTTTGGTCACACCAGCGTGCTCGCCCGCGAGGGTTTGCTCTTCAGCGAAACCGCCGTGGTGACCTTCGGCGGGGCCTATGCGGTGCTGGCCTACGTCGCCCAGCGTGTGGTGACCGACTACGGTTGGCTGTCGCCAGCGCAGATGCTCGACGGGCTGGCACTGGCGGAAACCACGCCGGGGCCACTGATCATGGTGGTGCAATTCGTGGCTTTCATGGCGGCGTTCCAGCACCAGAGCGGCATGTCTCCCTGGGTTGCCGGCATGCTCGGCTCGCTGCTGACCGTCTGGGTGATCTTCGTGCCGTGCTTCTTGTTTATCTTCCTCGGTGGTCCCTACATTGAGGCGCTGCGTGGGAACCGGGTACTGAATTCGGCGCTGAGTGCCGTGACGGCCGCCGTGGTGGGTGTGGTGCTGAACCTGTCGGTGTGGTTTGCGGAGCACACCATCTTCGGCACTGTGCGAACGCTGAATGCCGGGCCTATTCACCTCGATTTGCCTCAGCTGTCCACGCTAAACCCCGCCGCCTTGGTGCTTGCCGCCGGAGCCATGATCGCCATGCTTCGCTACCGCGTCGGCATGGCATGGACGCTCGGCGTCTGTGGCTGCCTTGGGGCGGCACTCCGGCTGATCCAAGGTTGATTATATGTGCGGATGAGGTAGGCCCTGGGGATCAGTCATAGGACGTCTCCTTGGGATGCCGTTGCCTCCTGGCGCGTTTTTGTGGTGCTGGCATGCCGTGCATCCTCTTCGGCGTGAATGTAGATCGACGTGGTGCCAATGGAACTGTGGCGCAGGTTCTGCTGGATGTGATGAATCGGGGTGCCGTCCTCGGCCTGATGCGTGGCGGCTGTGTGCCGTAACCAATGTGTTGATGCCCGCCGCACACGCGTGGCTTTGGCACCATCCTCCTTTTGCAGCGTCTCGGCCACGCGCCGAAAGGCGCCCTTGACGATCTGGTAAACCGAGGTGGACGTCAACGGGAAAGGCCTTCCGGCGATACCCAGAATGACGGGAGTTTTGCCGTCGCCGGCAGGTGCGGATGGCAGCCCATAAAAGCGCCGGTAACGTGCGAAATCCTCCATGAGCCCATCGCTGAGGGGAATCGTGCCCTCGACGCCGCCTTTGCCCACGATGCGCAGCCACCACCGTCCGCGGATATGTTGGAAGTCACTTTCGCTGGCGGCCGCCGCTTCGGCGGCTCGCAGTGCGGTTTCATAGAGGAAGCGAAGGATCCACCGAACGCGTTCGTAGCGCTGCCTTTCCCGTGCGGTTGTCTGTGGCCAGCCGTCGACGATGCGTAGGACTTCCTCCCAGAGGATACGATCGAGGTAGCGTTCGATCGTGCGACGGGTTCCGCGTCTTGCCCGTCGTCGCTGCAACACAAACGGACTGCCGGCGAGATAGCCGGCGCGCACGAGGTAGTTGAACAGTCCGGCAAGAATGCCGAGCGCCTGACGCCGGCTACGTTCGGCCAATGGACCGACAAACAATCGTCGATGCTCGCCGTGACGCGCCAGGCCGGCGTCGCACCAGGTAGTGGGTGGCTCGGCCAGGAAGGCTTCGTAGGCGATCACGTCCTCGCGAGTAAGGCTCGACACCGGCTTGTTACGTAACTGGGTGGCCCAGAGCACCAACCGCGTGGCCTCCTTGCGGTAGCTGCGGAAGGTATGCGGCGAGTCGTGATATTCCGCCAGCCACAGACCGATCGCGGCCACATCGTCATCGGCCGCGATTTGGCGCACCACGCTCGTCGGCGCGCGATTGGTGCCGACGCATCCAGACAGGGCGGGTGAAAGGGTATGGGGCAGCGCCACAAGGCTCAAGTCGGGCTCAGTCATGCTTTCCGATGTCCGGCATCGCGGGAAAAGCAGCGTACTGCCAAAAGACTTTCGATTATAGGAGTTATCGTAAATTTCCTGGATTAATCGTTACATATATAACGTAATACTATGATATACACAGCTCTTATCTTCGAAATTGACCCTCTGAGCGACTGGAACTACCCATGAGCCGTGTCAGCGATACCCGTCAACGTACCCGTGAAGCCGCCGCCCAGCTCGTTGCCAGCGCGAAACGGCCGCACGAAATCACCGTCGACCAGATCTATGCCGTCATCCAGCAGGGCAGTCGAACCACCATCAATGATGAGTTGAAGTTGTGGAAGAACGAGCGAACGAAGGTCGACGCGCTCGGTGCCGACTTGCCACCGGCAGTGGCCGATGTCATGCGCTCGTTATGGGTTGCTGCCGTGGAACAGGGGGAGCGGACCTTTGCCGAACAGCGAGAGGCATTGGAAGGCGAGCTGAGCTCAATCCGCGTAGAGCGCGAGGAAGCAACAGCATCGCGCGATGCCGCGATCGTCGACGGACAGAAGCAAGCGCAGCAGGTGGCACAGCTCGGCGAGCAGCTGGCCGAACTGCAGCAGCAGCTGGTCAGTGAGAGTGCCACCAAAAATGATGCACTTGGCCAGGTCCACGCGTTGCAGCATGAAATCACCAGCCTGCGTACCGAGTCCATGCGCCAACAGGAAGTGGCGGGAGCGGTCCAAGAGAAGCAGACCAACGAATTTCAGGCTCGTCTTGCCGAGCGTGACTTAGCCTTTCAGACCGAACTCAGCACCGCTACCCAGCGACTAGAAGCGGCACAGGACCACATGCTCCGGCAGATCGATGAAGCACGCGAAGGACAACGCCACGCCGAAAGAGCGCTGGCCAAGGCTCAGCGGCGGCATGAGGAGCAGCAAACGGAGCTTACCGAATTGCGTTTGCGCCACCGCGAACAGCTTCAAAAGCTCGAACAACAACGCGCACAGATCGAAGCCCTCACGACCGAACGGCAGACCTTGACGCATCAGGTGCAGTCAAATCGCGGGCAAATCGACGGGATGGAACTGGCCTTGCAGTTGCTGGCTGCCAAGCCACCGGGTACAAAGAAAGGTACCGGCGATACGCGCAAACCTGCCGAGCGAAAGAGACATATGGACTCCAAGAAGAGCGCCAAGGGACAGTGACGAGGAGACTTTATCAAGGCGCGGCTTCAGCGCTCCGGGAGTTGTTCAGCGTAAGCCGCGGGTTCCGTAACCCACATCGCCATGTTGATCGGGTGACAGCATGTTCGGCGATTTCGATGTGCAGCCGCGATTAGCAGCAATTCTTCGATGTTACTAATTTTAGCTGAGTTCAGCTAATTCAATGAAAACATAATCTTAGACGCTACGTGAGCGTTTTCGCAGAAAACTCGGCCAAGCCTCGTCTGGGTCCGACCGTGGATCAGCCGGTGCCAGACGACTTGCTCGTCGTCACCTCATCAGGTCGTCCGAGGCCATCGTCCAGGTGATCAATCGTGGCGAGCGCATTACAGGTGCAAATTATTTCCTCTATATCCGCTTCAAAACAGTTACTTAGCTGTGTTTCTGCGAAAATTTCCAGAATCCCGGCCATACCTCCATCCGGTCAGTACAGCGAGCAGACCGCCGGCGTACCACCGCCGTGATTCACGCCGCGCCCAGTCATTCCACAGTGGACCCAGTAACCAGGGAAAGGCGACGTGCAACAGCATCACCGGGCCTTTGGTAAGCAACCCCACGCCGATCGCCAGTGCGAATCCGATGAAACAAGGCGCTTCACGACGCGAGCTCGGGGCAAGACTGACCAAGGCACCAAGAACACTGGCGGCAAGCAGCACTTCGTACATGGTTTGCAGGCCGAACAAGAACGCATAGCTGAAGGCGAATAACACCCATGGAGTCGTTCGCGCGACCGCCGCGCGTTCGGGGAACAAACGATGTGCGAGCACGGTGGCAAGCACCAACTCGACAGCCCCCATCAAAACTTCGAGCACACGGGGCCAGACGTCGCCCACGCCTCCGACAGCCCATCCCACATGAATCAGCCAGAACAGCATGGGCGGTTTGTCGCTGTAAGGCGCGCCGTTGAGGGATGGCACGATGAAGCTGTGCCGATGCCACATGTCCCACGCCACCGCGAGCGTACGGGTGGAATACATCGGCATCGGGCCGTGCATGAAGATCGCGACCAACGCGACAGCCATCCACAGGGGGAGCCAGGGCCACAGCATGCGCAGCGCGTCGAAACGGTTTGAACGGAATGACATAAGACAACCAGCTAAGGATGCTCTGATTTATTCCCGATCTGCGGCATCATAGCGACAGACCTCAGGAAGCACCCGTCGATGAAGCAACGTTCCTTTGCCTCGCTCAGTTTCGAGTCCAAGAAGAAGCCGACGCGGCGGGAGAAATTTCTTGGAGAGATGGACAAGGTGGTGCCGTGGGAAGCGCTGTTGGCGTTGATCGCACCCGCCTATCCGACGTCTGGCCGACGTGGCCGACCGCCCATGCCAGCAGCGACCATGCTGCGCATCCACTTCATGCAGCAATGGTATGCGCTGAGCGATCCTGCGATGGAAGACGCGCTGTATGAGATCGAGTCAATGCGGCGCTTCGCTGGGTTGGAGTTGAACGAGGAGGCGATCCCGGATGAGACAACGATTCTCAAATTCCGCCGGTTTCTGGAACAGCACGGCTTGGCGGTTCGGATTCTCGAAACGGTGAACTCCTACCTCGGTAAACAGGGCTTGCTCTTGCGTCAGGGCACTATCGTGGATGCCACGATCATCCAGGCTCCGTCGTCGACGAAGAACCGCGACAAGCAGCGCGACCCCGAAATGCATCAGACGAAGAAAGGCCAGCAGTGGTACTTCGGCATGAAAGCGCACATCGGAGTGGACGTTGAATCGGGCTTGGTGCACACGGTGACCACCACACCAGCAAACGTGGGTGACGTGACGGAAGTAGACAAGCTGCTGCACGGCAAAGAGAAGACGGTGTACGCCGATGCCGGTTACCAGGGTGCCGAGAAGCGAGCAGCCAAGCGCGGTCGCACTTGGTACATCGCTGCCAAACGCGGCAGCGTCAAGGCGATGCCCGAAGGTGAGTTGAAGGAAGCGGTGAAGCACACCGAACACATGAAGGCAGCGGTTCGTTCCAAGGTAGAGCACCCGTTCCGGGTGGTGAAGCGCCAGTTCGGCTATCAAAAAGTGCGTTTCAAGGGACTATTCAAGAACACCGCGCAGGTACTGACGTTGTTCGCACTCTCAAATCTTTGGATGGCACGGCGAACGTTGCTGACTTCCGTAGGGGAGGTGCGCCCGTGAGGCACCCAATCATGGTGATTCGGCGCAAAACGGCACCGTGACAGTGCTGGAACTGCTCAAAAGTCATCTTTCTATGTAACAAGACCGGAAGTTTTGGCACGGCCGTCTGGACGGCTGTTTCGAACTTCATTGATCAGAGCATCCCTAATGGGAGACATGGTGCGGCGGAAAATGCGCACCAAAGTGCACTACATCGACCGAACGCATTCGGTCGATGCAATTACCGTATCAGTGGCTGTGAAACACCAGCTTTGACTGGACGACATAGGAAATCAAAGCGCCCGTGATTCCTGCAATGAGAAAGATCAGACCTCCCGACAATCCCATGGTTGTCCCCCATGCGGTGAGCCCCGAAACGAGTGCCGCATTGCCCAGCTGGAGCGCCGCATAGCGTGGGAGTGCCTGTCGCTTCGGCGCATCACTTTGAAATGTAAGCCGGCGCTGCATCCAGAATGTCGGCGGAATGGGCAGTAACGTTCCGCAGATCGCTGAAACGACCTCGCCGACGTGAAACACATAATGCAAGACCATCGAAATGCACAGATAGAGCAGGAATCCAGTACCGCCCGCGAGGAAGAAGAAAAAGGTTCGGCGGACGCCCTCATTCAAGGCGATCGATCTGATAGACATGCTTGAATAACTCATTGAGTGTTGACGCGACGAGAGAGCAGTCGCATGTTTGCTGGAGATAGCCGATTGAATAAGCACGCTGTCCATCCTTCAGATAGTTGCCGCACGCCGTGTCGGCAAGATCACCCACAACAGTACCGCGCTCACGATGGCCAGGACGCCGAACGCCCCGAACGCGGTACCTGCGGTGGACTGCTGCCAAATGACGCCGAACATCAACCCGGCAGGGATGGCTCCCAACCCCGAAATCATCGTGAACCACCCGAAGGCGGTACCGCGGTCAGCTTCCGTCGCCAAGGTGCTGACCAGCGTTTTTTCCGCGCCTTCGCCGACGCCGCTGAGCAACGCATAGACGATCACGACGATCCACAGGCCCAGGATATTTTCCACGAACGCGAACAGCAGCAAGCCCACGCCGTAGGCCAACCAGGTGAAGGTCACGACCCCGACTTTGTTGAAACGGTCGGAAACCTTTCCGGCACGCCAGGCGACCCCTGCTTGCACAGCGCACAACACGGCCCAAAGCAGAAGCACCTGGACATTGCCCATACCGATTTCGTGAGCACGTAACAGAATGAAACTCTCCGACGCACTGGCGAAGGCAAAAAGCATGAAGACGGTCAGGAAACGCCGCGATGGAACGGTCAACGCACGCCAGCGCAAAGGCGCTGGCGCCGTTCCTGGCTTGATCGTTTTCGCCGGCACATCCTTGACGAGAGTCATCAAAACCACCAGCGCGAGGGCCGCGGGAATGGCCGATAGCATGATGACCACGCTGATGCGATGGCTGATCCACAGCAATGCCGCCGCAGCGATCAGGCTGCCGCCGACCGCGCCGGCGTAATCAAAGGCGCGATTGATGCCGTACGCATACCCCCGCAATGCCGCCGGCGTGGCATCGGCCACCAACGCATCGCGGGGGGCACCACGCACCCCCTTGCCGACGCGGTCGAGACTGCGCAGCAACAGCACCATCGGCCAGTTGAGCGCCAGTCCCACGAGCGGTCGCGCGATGCTCGACAGACCATAGCCCATGATGACGAAGATCTTGCGCCGGCGCCCACGCACATCTGAGCGACGACCGGCCCACAAACGAAACCCGCTGGCGACCGCATCCGCCACGCCATCGACGAGGCCCATCGCCACCGGACCCGCACCCAACGTCGTGACCAGCAACAGCGGGATCAGCGGTGCAACGATCTGCGACGACAGTTCGTTGAGAAAGCTCACGACGCCGAGCACGATGACGGTCTTGGAAACGGTTGGCCTCATCGTTCGCGTTCAACGAACGGGATGGGGTCCCATGGGTCCCTCTTTCCCGAGTCAGCGGCGGTCTGTGACGTATCGGGGCGGCCGTCATGCATGGTTGGAGTCCGCAAAGGTGAGCGTCAACGGCTCACCGGGCTGCTGTGGCCAGCGCACCGTCCATCCCAACCGTTCGCATAGACGACTGATCAAGGTCAACCCGAAGCCATTGTCGGACCGCTGTTGGTCGACATTCGGCGGCGTCTTCTCACCAGCCTCCGGCCAGGGGCTGAGTTCGATGCCCGCGGAGGTAATGGCAACGGATACCGCGGCCCCATTCGAAAGTTCGACCGCTCGGCGTAGCAATTGCCCAAACACCAACGATGCGGCACGTGGGGGAGCCAGCACGGTGACGCTGGCATCGCCGTGCAATTTCACCGACGTCGACGTGGCCTGCATCTGCTCGTCGACGAGGTGTTGCCATATGGCCCACACCGGAACAGGTTCGGCAACGATCGCCATGTCCGTCTCGTGACGGGCCAAGTAAAGCAGTGCATCGAGCAGATCGGTCAATTCAGTGGTACGCCGCCGCACCCGCTCGATGGCACGTTGGCCGGGAAGGCTTACCGTGGGGTCTTCCGCCAGTAGATCGACGCTTGCCTGTATCACCGACAGCGGTGAACGCAATTCATGACTGGTGTCTGCGGTGAACTCCCGTTCGCGCGTCAGGAACGCATCCAAACGTGCCTGGTAGTGCTCGAAGGCGACCGCCAATGCACCGACCTCGTCATTGGCGAAGTGGGTACGAAGCCGGTTATCACGACGGGGCGGCGCCGATGCCTCGACCCATTGCGCCAGTCGCTGAACCGGGGCAATCAGCCGACCGGCCAGGAGAAGGCCCAGCGCGCCTGAGACTAGCGTGCCGATCAGGATGACACCGGCCATCAACCAGCGCAGGAAAACTTCGCGCTGGGCGATGTCGCTCAGATCGATGACGAAGTACAGCCGCTGTGCGCCGTCGTCCGAGACGGCGACATAGGTTTCCCGATTCCCTTCGCGATCCAGTATGTGTGTCCCCGGTGGCAGGCCGGCCATTTCTGCGGGTACATCATGGCGATCGCTCACTCGGCTCACATACGCATAGATCCGCTGCGAGGCTGGTAGGGGCGTACTGGGTTGAATGTGAAGGTGTGCGATCAGGTTGCTGGTTTCGACCTGCAGCAACTCCGTCATCAGGATGCGTTCGAAGTCGGCCATCGAGGTGAGGGCCACGGCGGCGAACAAGCTGGACAACACCACGCCGAAGGCGAGGAACGCCAAGATAATCCGGGTGCGGAGAGTGAATCTAGGACGCATCGTCATCCGCCAAACGGTAGCCGATACCATGCACGCTGTGCAGTAGGGGTTTCTCGAAGGGTTTGTCGATCGCTTGCCGCAGGGCATGCAGGTGCGTGCGCATGGCATTGGGGTCACCCACCGCCTCGCCCCACAGCGCCCGTGCCAAATCCGCATGGCTCACCACGAGCGGCGAGCGACGCATCAACACCTCCAGCAGGCGCAGGCCGGCACGGGTCACCGTGACGGAAACACCCCCACGGCGAACCCGAAAACGAGCGGCATCGTATTCGAGATCAGCGACCTGCAGGGGCGCACCGAGCAGGGGCTGCACGCGTCGATGCAGCGCATGCAGCCGCGCCACCAGTTCCTTCATAGCGAACGGTTTGACCAGGTAATCGTCCGCACCCTCGGCGAAACCGCGCAGCTTGTCGTCCAGGGTCTCGCGGGCCGTCAACATCAACACCGGCATGTCGTGCTGGGCAGCGCGCAGATGACGGCAGACCTCCAGGCCATCCAGACGTGGCAGCCCCAGATCCAGCACGATCAGATCGTGCGTGCCCGTCAACGCCAGACGCAACCCGGTCATGCCGTCGTAGGCATGATCCACCGCGAAACCATGCAACTCCAGGTAATCCCACAGAGTGGTGGCCAAGTCGCGATTGTCTTCGATGAGCAGCACGCGCAACATGATCGTTAGGCCACCGCGGGGTTGGCGTCTTCCGGCGTATCGCGCTGGAAACGACCGTAACGCAGGGCCAGCGTGGGCAGCACCAGCAGATTGAGCGCCGTGCTGGTAACCAGCCCGCCGAGAATGACCAGCGCCATCGGTCCCTCGATCTCGCGACCCGGAGCACCACTGCCAATCGCCAGTGGAAGCAGCCCCAAGGCGGTGACCAGCGCCGTCATCAAAATGGGCGAGAGGCGTTCTTGCGCGCCGCGCAGGGCGGCCTCCGGCCCCCAGGTCATGCCTTCGACGTTGACCAGATGGTCGTAGTGCGACAGCAGCATGATCGAGTTGCGCAAGGTGATGCCAAACAGGGTGACGAAGCCCACCATCGAGCCGATGGAAAGGCCGCCGCCGGTGGCGAACACCGCCAGCACGCCGCCGACCAGCGCGAACGGCAGGTTGGCCAGCACCAGCAACAAACTGCGCATGCTGCCGAGCACCATGAACAACAACAAGACGATGGCGACACCGGCGATCAGTGAGTTGATCAGCAGATCATGCGTGGACTGGCTCTGCGCCGCCGCTGCACCACCAAACTCCACGTAGCTGCCGGGCGGCAGCGCGACCTTGGCGGCAATCTGTTGTTTGGCGGCGGCGACAAAGGCCGACACGTTGCCCCCGCTCACATTGGCGGTCACGGTCTGCACGCGTCGGGCGCCGTCGTGCAACACGACGTAGCGCCCCGCATCTTCGTAGATGTCGGCCAGTTCCTTCAGCGGGACATACGTGCCGGCGGCGTTGCGTATCGGCAATGCCCCCACTTCGGCCACCTTTCCGCGTTGTTGAGGCGCGAGGATGACTGAGACATTGAACACGCGGTTACCGTCGTAGACCTGACCGACCTGGTCGCCTTGATACGCGGTGCGGATGGCATCGAGCACTGTCACGGCATCGAACCCCCAGCGGGCCAACGCTTGTTTGCGCAGGCGCACCACCAACTGCGGCGTCCCCGGCGGTGACTGCACCTGGACATCCGCTGCGCCAGGCAGCTGCCCCAGAATTTTCGCGACGTCCGCCGCCTTGGTGTCGAGTGTGTCCAGGTCGTTGCCGTAGATATTGACCGCCACGGCGGCGGTAAAGCCCGACAGGGTTTCTTCGACACGTTCCGTCAGGAAGGTCTTGACCGCAAAGTTGACGCCGGGAAACGGTGCCAGCGCCTTGCGAATATCCGAGACGGCCGCTTCGGCGGCATCGCCGCTGAGAGGTTTGAGATCGACGTTGAATTCGCTGTATTGCGTGCCCCACGTGTCATCCGCCTTTTCGGCACGTCCCGCGTTCTGCGCCACCGAACGAACGAAGGGCAGCTTCAGCAGCGCGGCAGTCACATGGTTGCCGATACGGATCGACTCCTGCAGCGAGGTTCCCGGCACCGCCGACATGTGGACGATGAAATGGCCCTCACGCAGCTCCGGCAGAAAGCCGCCCCCGAAGAACGGCAGCGCCGCCACCGCCATCAGCGTCAGCACGAGGACCACGGTCATGACCGCACGGTAGCTGGTCTCTACCCGCAACAGCACGCCGCGATACCGGTCCTTGGTCCAACGCACCAAGGGAGCCTCGCGTTCCGGCAACGGGCGGTTGGCCAACAGCAAGTAGCACAAGGCTGGGGTGACCGTCATGGCCACCAGCAGCGAGGCGAGTGTCGCCAGCACATAGGCAATGCCCAACGGCGCGAACAGACGGCCGGCGATGCCCGACATGGTCAGCACGGGAATGAATACCAGCGCGATCGCCAGCGTCGCATAGACCACCGCGCTGCGCACTTCCAGCGAGGCGTCCAGCAGCACCGCGAAGACGGGACGCGGTACCTCGGCATGGCGATTCTCGCGCAGTCGGCGGTAGATGTTCTCCACCACGATCACCGCATCGTCCACCAGCAAACCGATGGCGATGGCCAATCCACCCAAGGTCATAGTGTTGAGGCTGAAGCCGAAGTATTCCAGCACCGTCACGGCGGCGAGCAGCGACAACGGGATCGCCACCAGCGAGATCGCGGCCGTGCGCAGGTTGTAAAGGAACAGCATCAGCACGATCACGACCAGCACGCCGCCGATCAGCAGCGAGGACTTGATGTTGCCGGTTGCGGTCGTGATGAAATTGGCCGGACGAAACAGATCGGCATGCAGGGTGATGCCCTGCGCGGTCAGACCGGACTTCATGCTGGCCAACGCCTTTTCCACGCTCTGAGTCACGACAAGCGTATTGGCGCCGTATTGCTCGGAAATCACCAGTTGCACAGCCGGATGGCCCATGACCGAGGACGCTCCGATGGGCGGCTCCGGCGCGACGACCACCTGCGCGACATCGCCCAAGGTGACATTGCCGCCCGCCTGATGCCGCACGATGGTACCGGCGATCTCCTGCACGGCGAGCGCCTGACCGTCGCTCTGCAGGACGATGCGCTGATTGGGCGTGTCGATGAAACCGGCACCACGCACCCCCGTGGCCCGCCGCGCCGCCGTCAGGACGTCGTCAACCGCGAGATTGTATTTGAGCAATTGCTCCGGGCGGATCTGGACCTGGTATTCCTTGGTGTCACCGCCGAACACCGCGACCTTCGCGACGCCCGGTACCGCCAGCAACGCCGGTTTCAGCGTCCAGTCGGCCAGCGTGCGCAGCTCCATCAGTGATCGCTTGTCGGAGGTCAGACCGATATCCAGCACCACACTGGTGGAAGAGGTCAGCGGCGACATCACGGGCACCTGCACGCCTTGCGGCAGCTGGGTGGCGAGCGCGCCGAGACGTTCCCCGAGATTCTGCCGATCCCGATAGATGTCGCTGCCCGGATTGAAGGTGATAGTGATCACCGACAAGCCCTGGATCGATTGCGAGCGCAGCGCCTGCAGTCCCGGCAGACCGTTGATCGCGTTCTCGATCGGCTGGGTCGCCAATACCTCCACCTGTTCAGGCGCCAACCCCGGGGCTTCGGTCTGAATCGACACCTGCGGCGGGGCAAATTCAGGAAACACGTCGTACTTGCTGCGCGACAGCGTGAGCGCGCCATAGACGATCAGGATGCCCGCCAGCACCAGCACCACGCCGCGAAACCGCAACGAGAAGCGGACGATCGCCGCCAGCAGACCCGGTGCGTCCTGCCTCATTGCTTGTCTCCGTCTTCACCGACGGCAATGCGTGAACGCTGCTCTTCCGACAGCAGCAGTTGCGCGCCCGTCGCCACGATCGGTTCGCCCCGCGCAAATCCCTGGGCCACGAACCAGCCACCGTCCACCGGGTTGTCGACCGGCAGCGCATGGCGCACAAAACGATCGGGCTGGTTGCGGCTATAGACCCACGAGCGACCCTGCCACCACACCACCGCCGAGCCGGGAATCATCGTTCCCTGGACCACCGTGCCCGAGGGTAGATACGCGGTGATCGCCATGCCAGGCAGGAGACCCTCAGCGGACACGGCATAGAAGAAACTGAGCCCTTGCAAACGGGGGTCCGTGCGTGGCGCGGGCGAGATCAAGGTGGCGGCGTGAAAGTCCCCGTTGACGGTCTGCACGCGCGCCTGGACAGGGGGGGCGAGTGCGGTGACCGCGGGCAGCACCACCTGGACGAGGACTTGCTGGCGGGTGGCCAGACGCGTAAACAACGACGTATTCGCGGCCGCCGCCTTCGCCAGGACGTCGCCCCATTGCTGGCTCGCGGTCTGTTGCGCGGCGGTCAGCGCGGCTTGCGCTGCCCGCGACGCGGCTTGGTCGGCATGCCACACCGCGGCGGCCGCCTGCAAGGCCTTGTCGGAAATGTTCCGTTCGTCACGATGCAACGACTGCAGTCGCTGGTATTCGGCGTGGGAAGCCTGCAGCGCGGCGTCGGCTTTGTCCGCCTGGGCCTGGGCGGCGACGTCGGCGTTGCGCAACGCGATCAGATCCGCCACATCCAGCACCGTACCGAACGTCTGCAGCATCGGACGATGGGCCATGGACTGTGGCGTGACCACGACGATCCCACTCTGCTTTTGATCCGCGGCATCCAGCGTGACCGCCGTCAGATCCTGCACTTGCGAGACGCGCGACGGCGCCTTCACCGGTGTCTCGCGCTGGGCCTCCGTAGCACGCTCCTTCTGGCCGGCCAGGAATCCCCAGACCGCTAGCGCCAGCACGATGGCACCCAGAAGGGCCGCGAGAATGGATTTCTTGTTCATGGCTGGGAATCCTGCATGCGGGGCGCGTTTTCAAGGGTATGAATGTCGGTCGCAAGTGCACCCAAGGGGTGCCGCATGGCATCTTCGAGCGCGCCCAGCGATTGCTGGGCCTGCAGGAGGGTATCGAGACGGGCCAGTTCGGCCGCGGCCAATTCCACCTGGGCGCCGATCAGACTCAACCGATCCGTTTCGCCCGCCCGGTACAGCGCTTCGGCGGAAAGGGATGCCTTGCGTTGGGCCGCCAGCAAGGCATCGGCCGTGGCGAGTTTGCGGACGACCTGGCGATAACCGGCCAGCGCCTGATCGACTTCGCCGATCGCCTGCGCTTGCACGGCAAGAAAGTTGGCGGCCGCTTGCTGACGACGCGCTCGGGCTTCGGCGATCGGGCCCTGATTGTGGTTGAGCAACGGCAGTACCAGTGACAACCCCAACGACCACTTGGCCTGTGCGGCATCCCACAGAAAGCCCGGACCGAGCGTGATGTCGGGATATTGTTTCGCCACTTCGCCTTGCAACGCGGCCTGACTGGCTTCGTAGTCCGCCAGTGCCGCGCGGACGTCGGGTCGATCCCGCAGCGCTTGCCGTCGCACGTCATGCGACGGCAGCGCGCTCAGGGGTGGTACCTGCTCGAACGCCGTCAGCGACAGCGTGATGCCATCAAGCGCACTCACGGGCAGGCCCAGGGCCGAGGCCAACTGCACCCGGTTTTCTGCGAGACGCTTCTGCGCCTCCTGCAGATTCAAGCTGAGCTGGTTGAGCGTGATGCGTGCCTGGGTGAGCTCCGGTTGCGATGCCTCCCCGGTTGCCGTGCGCCGTTCGATCAACCTGACCAGCTCCGCTTGTCGCTCCTGTTGTCGACGCAGCAAGGGCACGGTGGGATACACGCCAAGCAAGCTGCTGCGCACGCGACGGCGTACCTGCCACGCGGTCTCCGCGATATTCAAGCGTGCCGCTTCGGCCAGTTGCTGCGCCTGTCGAATCCGGTCGCCGCGCTTACCTGCCGTCTCGATCGGCACATTGAGCGTCGGGCCCACCGTCCAGGGCCCGACGCCAGCGGGTGCATCGACGTTGTACTGATTGGTGAAATCCAACGTCGGATTCGGACGGGCGCCGGCCGTGATCACCGCCGCCTCGGCAACGCGCCATTTCGCGCGCGCCACATCAAGATCCGGCTGATAGTACAAAGCCACCCACGTGAGGGAGCGCAGATCCCAGGAGGATGGCGTCGTGGTCGTGGTCGGCGTGGCGTCATGGCGTTGCAGAAACACCTGCAGCCCCGGATCGCGCAGCGACCGTTGCTCGAAGGCAGCGACGGTGGTGGCCGGTTCCAGCGGTCGTGGCCGATAGCTTGCGCAGGCGGTCAAACCGAGCGTCAGTCCGATGACCAGGAGGCGTGTAGCGTGCTTATTCATGAATCTTCCGCGCAGGAGATCAGTCGGTTCCTTCGAGGGAAAGGGCATCGTGCGAACCCTGCCTTCCCGTCAGTGTCATCACGCATCATCGGCGCCCCGTCATGGCGTCGACCGCAAGGGCGGCGCCGTTTCGTGTCGCGTGATAATGACACCGGTGGCTTCCCGGCCCAGCTCACGAAACGGCAGCCCTTCGCTGCGCAGCTGTCCCACCAGGTCGTCCGCGACCAACGCGATCGCATCGTGGCTGGCGCGCCAGCGCTGCTCGAACGTGGCGAGGTCGGCGATGTAGCCATCAGGCCGCGACGCCAAGCCGGGCGTCAGATCATCGGAATCCTGGTCGACCACGGTAACTGGCCGCCCGAGGTAGAACGGCAACGCCCGCAAATAGGCATGCACCGTGAATACTTCGGTGTGCGGTCCGAGCTCCGGTTGGATGAGGCGAGCGACCGGATCCGCGGAACGCATGTCGTTCAAGGGCTGCGATGACACTAGCGTGAGCTGCCACGCGATCAAGGTGGCCAGGGCAAGCCCATGGATGGCCGTACGGCGCCGGCCGCGATGCAACGCCCAGGTGCCCACCATCGCGGCGAGCGCCATCAGCACCAAGGCCAAAGACAAGCCGCTCAACACATCCTGCAACACGGCTTTCGGGATCGCCGTGCGCGCGGCGAGCGCGATTGCCGTGGCGGTGGCGGCACCCAGGGTCGTGAGCGTGGCGACCCACCAAAAACGGCGCACCAAGGCCTGCAGCGACAGCACCGTGGCTGCACGACCCAGCAGCAGCGCCAAAGCAGGAAACACCGGCAAAATGTAGAACGGCAGCTGGGAATGCGAGAACGAAAAGAACACGAAGACCACGCCCACCCATACCAGCAGGAAGCGTTGTGCGGGACCACCGGCACCAATGGCACGCCAACTGGTTTTGCTCCACGGCAACAGCAACGTCCAGGGAAACAGGCCGAGGAGCACGACGGGGAGAAAGAACCCAAAGACCTTGGAGCGACCGTCGGCCGAGGTCAAGAACCGCGTGAAATGCTCCCGGATGAAGAAATAGTCGAAGAAATCCGGATGCAGGCGGCATATCAAAATGAACCAAGGCGCGCACAGCACCAGCAGCACCAGTACACCGGGCACGAGGGACACGCGCCGCAGTACCCCCCAGTCACGCTGCCACAGCATGAAGATGCCCAGGATCATGCCGGGCAACACCACGCCGATGAGCCCTTTGGACAGCACCGCCAAGGCCAGCGCTGCCCACATCAGCAGATTCAGTCGCGTGCGCAGATGCCGTGCGGTCGGATCGAATTGCGCGACCAGAAAACACGCCATGCCCACGGCGAGAAACGCCGCAACCCCTATATCCAGCGTATTGATATGCGCGGCAAAGACGAACAGTAACGAGCTGCCGAGGATGACGGCCGCGTAGCCGCCCGCCTCACGACCGAAAAGCCGCGCCCCGGCCCAGCCGATCGCCACGATCGCCAGCAAACCGGTAAGCGCGCACCACAGGCGTGCGCTCCACGGATGCGCACCGAAGAGCGCATAGGCCGTCGCGCTGGCCCAGTAATGCAAGGGCGGCTTGTCGAAGAAATTGAAGCCATCCAGGCGGGGCGTGATCCAATCGCCGCTCGTGAACATCTCGTGGGCCACTTCCGCATACCGTCCCTCGTCGGGTTCGGCGAGCGCACGGCCAGCCAATCCGTAGAACCAGGCCGCGAGCCATCCGATCCCCAGTAGCACGGCGGCTGCGCTGAATCGCGCGTGCCACGCACCCGCTGGACGAACATCGTTCTGAGCCATGTGCTTGACGCTCATCGAGGGTCCTTGGTGGGAAGCGATGCGACGGCCACCGATGGCGGCGCGTCGGCGCGTGCCGTGCTGTGTAGCGGGGGCATCATCGGCACCTGACACGCCGTTTCGATCAGATAGATCGGCCGCTGTTTGACCTCGGCGTACACACGGCCGAGGTATTCGCCGACCACGCCCAATGCCAGCAGTTGTAGACCGCCCAGCACCAGGACCACGACCATCAGCGAGGGATACCCTTTGACCGGATCACCCCACAGCACGGCCTTGATGAAGACCCCTGCGCCGTAGCTGAAAGCGCACACCGATGTGGCCACACCCACTGCCGTGGCCAGTCGCAGTGGCAAAATGGAAAACGAAGTGATGCCTTCCACTGCCAGATTGAACAGCCGCCAGTAGTTCCATTTGGTGCGACCCGCCTGGCGCGGGCTGCGCTGATACATGACCGCCGTATGGGGATAGCCGATCCAGCCGAACAGGCCCTTCATGAAACGTTGGCGCTCGCGCAACTGGCGCAGCGCGGCCACCGCACGCGCCGACATCAGGCGGAAATCACCGGTATCGTGCGGCACGTTGAACGCCGCCATGCGCGCCATCAATCGATAGAAGAGATGTGCCGTCGCTCGCTTGAACCAGCTCTCGCCTTCACGGTGTTCGCGAGTGGCGTAAACCACGTCGTAGCCATCGCGCCAGCGTGTCAGCAGGTCCGGAATGAGTTCGGGGGGATCTTGCAGATCGGCATCAATGATGACGATGGCATCGGCCTCATCCGTCACGGCGTCGAGACCCGCGGTCAGTGCGGCTTCCTTGCCGAAGTTGCGGCTCAAGCGCAGCGTGCCGATGCGCGGGTCTTGGCCCATCAGCCGGTTGAGTACGAGCCATGTGCCATCGCGACTTCCGTCATCGACATAGATCACCCGCGCATCGAGCGCCATCCCATCGAGCACGCCGACAAGACGCGCATGAAACAGGGGGAGCACTTCCGCTTCGTTGTACGCGGGCACCACAACGGTGAGGCGGATCGGGGCCACGAATATCCCTGCGCGCTATGACATCCGCGGCACAGTAGCGAGCGAGGCTCGTGCTGCCCCTCAACCATTTCTCAACTGTTCGTTAAGACACACTCGATGCGTCGATTCGCAACACTGCGAACGATTGTCGCTGGGAATAAGGCCTTGCCGAGTGAGTGAACGGGGTAGATGGCAGCACACTCTGGTCAGACACATTTTTCTGTGATGGCATACCCGCATCGACTTTCTATGGAAGAAGCCCTGATGCCTGTGAGCTACGTCACCGAGGAACAACGTGAGAGCTATGGTCGATACAACGGCCCACCTTCCAGCGATGATTTGGCGCGCTATTTCCATCTCGACGATGCAGATCGTGTGTATATCGCTCGCAGGCGCGGCCACGCGAATCGTCTAGGTATCGCGTTACAGCTCACGACACTCCGTTACCTTGGCGCGTTCCTCGATGACCCACTGGATCTTCCTTCGCTGGTGCTGTCCACCGTTGCCAAACAGTTGGGGATTACGGACACCGATCCCTCCCTCCATGGCTATCGCACGGGGGAGCTACGATGGGATCATCAGAGTGATATTCGTCGTCATTGCGGCTTTGTCGAAATCACCGAACCGTCCGTCGGCTTTCGATTGGGGCGTTGGCTGTATGCGTTGTGCTGGACGGGAACGGAGCGACCCAGCGTTCTGTTTGAGCGGGCAACGGCATGGCTCTTGACACATAAGGTGCTGCTGCCCGGTCGCAGCACGCTCGAACGGTTTGTCGCCCGTGTAAAGAGTCGCGTCGAAGAGCACCTATGGCGGCGATTGGGAACCAGCCTCTCCGATGAGCAGCGCGAACGACTGGAGCGCTTGCTGACCGTGCCGGCCGGCAGCCGAAATTCGCATCTGGATCAGCTGCGATCAGGTCCCGTCCGAGTCAGTGGCCCGTCACTCATCCAAGCGCTGACCCGGCTGCAGGTGGTCCGCGAACTCGGCATCGAGCTACCTACCGTAGCCCATCTTCCGGCCAGTCGAGTCACGGCACTGGCCCGCTTTGCGGGAGCTGCCAAAGCCAGCGCGGTTAGCCGTTTGCCCGATATTCGGCGCTTGGCCACCCTGGTAGCTTTCGTGCACTGCCTGGAAGCCACCGCGCACGACGATGCCGTCGAAGTCTTGGAAATGCTACTGCGGGACGTATTTGCCACGGCACGGAAAGAGGATCGAAAGACGCGTTTGCGCACGCTGAAAGACCTTGATCGGGCTGCCACCCTATTGGCCGATGCCTGCCAAGTGGTGTTGGACACCACACTCCCTGACAAGACGTTGCGCAAGACGCTGTTCGCCAAGGTGCCTCGTGACATCCTTGCACGGGCGCTTCAGGAAGTGAGCAACTTGGTGCGGCCACCCGACGATGTGTTTTATAGCGAACTGAGTGAGCGCTACCGACGCATTCGCCGCTTTCTGCCCTTCGTCTTGGAGAACCTTCGTTTCGGAGCAAGTCCGGCGGGTGAGGCGGTTGTTGCTGCCTATGAGTGGCTTCGTACGCACCCCGGACGATTCAAGGTCGATGACGATGTCCCTCGCGAGGTGATTCGCAAACGCTGGCAGCGCTATGCAGTACGCGAGGACGGCAGTATCGATCACCGGGCCTATACCTTCTGCGTGCTCGATGAACTGTACACGTCATTGCGCCGACGTGACGTGTTCGTCGCTCCCAGCTGGAAGTATGCCGATCCGCGCGCAGGCTTGCTCAACGGCAATGAATGGGAAACCGCGCGTCCCATCATTTGCCGCACGCTGGGTCTATCACCGACACCCTCGCCGACGCTCCTCGCGATCACCAAAGAACTGGATGACACCTATCGAGCAGTCGCTTCCCGACTGCCGGACAACCCAGCCGTGCGCTTCGAAGGAACGAACGAATTGGTCGTCAGTTCCCTCGACAAGCTCGAAGAACCCGCGTCCCTTCTGGCATTGCGCACCGCGGTCAATGCGCGTCTTCCGCGTGTGGACATCGAGGAAATTTTGCTGGAGATCGCCGCGCGTACCGGTTTCACCGATGCCTTCACGCATCTCACTGAACGCTCCGCTCGCGCCGCGGATCTCCCGATCAGTATCTGCGCCGTCTTGCTGGCCGAAGCGAGCAATACCGGATTCGAACCACTCATTCGCTCGGATATGGCCGCCCTGAAGCGGTCGCGTCTGTCGTGGGTCGACCAGAATTACTTCCGCAACGACACCATCACACCGGCCAATGCCATCTTGGTGGCGGCCCAGAACCGCTTGGTACTCGCCCAGCAGTGGGGAGGGGGAGAGGTGGCTTCGGCCGACGGCATGCGCTTCGTCGTTCCCGTGCGCACCGTCCATGCCGCCGCCAACCCGAAGTATTTTGGTCGAGAGCGCGGCGTGACTTGGTACAACCTGATCTCTGATCAGTTCAGCGGCCTCAATGACATCACCGTGCCGGGCACGTTACGCGACAGCTTGATCTTGCTGGGCGTCGTGCTGGAACAGCCGACCGAATTGCAACCGACCCAGATCATGACCGACACCGGCGCCTACAGCGATGTGGTGTTTGGATTATTCCGTCTATTGGGGTATCGATTCTGTCCGCGCTTGGCCGATGTCGGCGGCACGCGGTTTTGGCGTATTGATGCGCAGGCGGACTATGGTGATCTCAACGCCGTGGCACGCCAGCGTGTGAACATGCCATTGATCGAGCAGCAGTGGGATGACATTCTGCGGCTCGTGGGCTCGTTGAAACTGGGGTGCGTATCGGCAAACGGCATCATGCGGACCTTGCAGATTGGCGACCGTCCCACTCGCCTGGCACAAGCATTGGCGGAGTTTGGAAGGATTGAAAAAACGCTACATACGCTGACCTATATCGACGACGAAGCGAAACGACGCGGAACACTGACTCAGCTCAATCGCGGTGAAGGACGCCACAGCGTTGCGCGTGCGATCTTTCATGGAAAACGCGGCGAACTTCGGCAGCGCTACCAAGAAGGTCAGGAGGACCAGCTAGGGGCGCTGGGTCTGGTACTCAACATGGTTGTCTTGTGGAACACCATCTACATGGAGGCGGCATTGGACCAGTTACGTCAAGAAGGCTTTCCCGTACGCGATGAGGATGTCGCACGACTCTCGCCGCTAACCCACGACCACATCAACATGCTTGGACGGTATTCCTTTGCCGTGCCCGAGGCCGTAGCCCGCGGGGAGTTGCGTCCGTTACGGAATCCGGACGATGGCGAGGATGACTGACGGGGAGATGTCATCATCCGAAAAACATCTAAATCAATGTTTTTAAGTGGTAATTTTCCCTTATCCCGGTTTTCCGTTCCATTGCTCCCCGAACCCCGACGAGCAACGCGCGATCGCGAAGCCCCTGCTGGGCCTGCTCGTGGGCAGTCTTTTCGTCGTGCAGGGCGACATCGGTGCGCTGCAGCTGCGTACTGAGCGCCGTGGCCTCTTGACGGTGCTGCTCTATGGTCGCCGTTAGTGTTTGGCGTTCCGCAGCGAAGCGCTCCTGTGCCGCGGTGATCCGGACTTCGGCCTCCTCGTGCAGGCGTTCGGCCAGCCGTCCAACCAGATCCTGTAAGGCGTCACTGATCGCCACCGCCGCGCCGGCGCGCGGTCCATCCTCGGCTTCCAGCTCCTTCAGATAGCGGTGGATGGTGGTCTTGGAACCGGTATTACCCAAGGCCACCCGTAGCGCGTCGACCGACGGATGCTTTCCTTGCGCCAACAGACTGTCTCGCGCCTTCTGGACCTCGGTCTTGTACAAGCCGCCACGTGCCATGTCGGTCTCTCGATGGATTTCGTAATGTATTACATACCATGTAATTACATACCAATCAACGACGAAAAATGCGAGAACTGAACGCCATTTCTCAGGCGGGATAATGTTGGATTATCCCGCCTGATGGCGCTCAGACGCGAAAAAAGCGCCCGACTCCCGTACAGATGCCAGACATGGAGCGTCTAGCCAGTACGGTTCGGCATTAGTCGAGCGCTCAGACCATGTAACCAATGTCGGAGGCGCCGGTTGGATAGGCGAAGATCGTGTTCTTCAGGTCCGCCGCGGTGAGATCGTGGCGGATCGCGAGTGCGAAGAGATTGATGACTTCCTCGGCATGCGGACCCACGAGATGGGCACCCAAAATGCGATCACTGGCCTCGTCCACCAACACCTTGAATCCGTAGACGGGCTCGGCCGCTTGGCGCGCGGTGAACCAGTCCGAGGCCCTTTGCGATTTCATCTTGAACTTCAGCCCTTGTTCGCGGGCTTTGGCTTCGCTCAGCCCCACGGTCGCCATGGGCGGGATCGTGAAGACGACGCTCGGCACACCTCGATAATCAGGTTGTCGATGATTGCCTTTGAGGAGATTGGCCGCCACCACGTGGGCGTCGTGGCTCGATACGGGTGTCAACGGCGGTCCTACCTGGGCGGCGTCTCCCGCCGCGAAAACGGCAGGATTGGACACGCTCTGCAGGTACTCGTTGAGAATCAGGCGGCCGTGATCGTTGACGATCCCTGCCGCTTCGAGGTCAAGCGACGCCAGTGCAGGCGCTCGCCCGGCGGCGTGAACGACGAGATCGGCATCGGTCGTCGTTGTCGCACCATGGGAGGTTGAACGCACACGGTAGCCGGTGGCTGTTTTTTCGACCGCGGTGACCGTGGTCTCCAGCCGTACATTTACGCCGATAGTATCGAATGCCTGCATGAGCCAGGCGACGAGGTCGGGATCAAAGCCATTCAATAGGCGCGCGCCATGCTGAAGAATGGTCACCTGCGCACCGGCGCGAGCCGCGATGTGCGAGAACTCGGCAGCGATGTAACCGCCACCGACGAGCACGATGCGTCGTGGCAGCGCGGGCAACGCCAGGAAGTCCTCGTTGGTGACCAGATGCTCCTCGCCCGGGATATGCAATTTGACGGGCTCCGCACCGGAGGCAATCACTACGTGTTTGGCATCGAGGATGTCCCCATCAATCTCGATGGTGTTGGGCCCCGTGAACCGCGCTTGCCCATGATAGGTATCGATCCCTTTTTCGCGATATCGACGTTCATGGTTCGCCGGCACGGGATCGGTGAAGCTGCGTTTGAACGCCATCAAATCGGGCCAATCGATCGTGACGTTTCCGGCCACGCCCTTGCCCTGCATCCGACGGACGTGGTCGGTGGCATCCACACCGCCAATGAGCATCTTTTTGGGATCACAGCCACGCAAGGCGCAGGTGCCACCGAAGGGACGGCGATCGATAACCGCAACGCGCCAACCAGCTGCGCGTATCCGCATCGCAGCCACCATGGCCGCTGTTCCGGTACCGATCACGACGAGATCATACGGTTTGATCATGACGCTCTCCTTTAACTAACGATAAGGGGGTCGTTGCCCGTAACGCGTGAAGGCCATACATGCTTCAGAACGCAGCGATTCGGGTGCGTAGGAATGTCTCATCCAGTTCGGACAGTTCCGCCAAGTTCTTCAGTGCTGGCAGGCGGCGTACCTCATCCATGGCCATCGGAAAATCCAGGCGGGGATTGATGCGGTGGTAGGCCGAGCCGAGCAGGCCTGCCGCCAACAGATTGATGTACTGCGACTGGCTTTCGTTGACAACGCTGTGGAAATGCGCGCCCCAAGCCAGGCGCCCACCGCTACGCAAGCGATCCGGGTCGTAGGGCATGGCGCATTGTTCACCGGTGCCCACCGACAGTACGGCCAGTTGTTCCAGACAGGTGGCGCCAAGATCGTAAGGCGGTGCAATGCCGCGACGACTCGGGCGGCTGAACCGGAACGCCTCGACCACACCCAGCAGTGCGGGATTGTTGGCATACAGCCCACCGTCGACGAGGTCGGCCAGATGGTCCGTCGAATGGGCAGCGAAGAAGGTTGGTGCAGCGGACGTGGCCAGCGCCAGTTCGGCGAGGCGATCATCGTCGCGCCATACCCCTGACTTGACATAGTCGCTCCGAAACAGATGAGGTCGAGCGTTGATCAGCGAGACCGCAGTGACGCAGACATCGGTCTGCACCTCAGCTAGCGTCAGGTTGCCGAAAAAGGCTTGCATGGCCTCACGTAACGCATCCCTGCGGTAACGGGGGCGGAAGTTCCCGATCCACCCGAAGCGCCGCATCGCTGAGCCGAAGATGCGTGGCAGATGTGCCTCGTACAACGCCGATATCTCGCTGACCGGTCGGCCGAGCGCCAGTGCCAGAGCGATGATCCCGCCGGTCGAGGTGCCGCAGATGAGGTCGAACCGGGCACCCAAAGGAAGCACGACGCCGGTCAGTGTATTCAGATACCCCTCGACGCGTTCGAGAATCTTGAGGGTCAGGTATCCGCGAGCGCCACCGCCATCCAGCGTCAGCACCGAAAACAACGAGGTTGCGGTATCAGCATGAGGCGTTGCGGGCGGCACGGGATTCATGGGTGACAGAGCCTTTAGCTCTGAGCCTGATCCGTCTCGTTACTTTCCGGGGAAGGCGTGGCCGCCGGCACCGTTTCGTGCTCGGCGCGCGCCGAGAAACGCTGCAAGCACGCCGGGCCGCAGAAGTGCGCGACGTAGGCCATACCTTCCGGCGTCAGCGCGGCGCTCAGTGGAATCTCTGTGCAACAGATCGCGCAATTGACGATGGGGGTGTGGAGCGTATTCATGGGGAGGTCCCCCTGCGGTCGAGGTCTCGTGATCAGCGCACCGTTGGCCGGCGACACCGTCATGGCCGCTTCCGCAAGGCTCGCAGCGCGCTCGTCAACGACAGAATGAATAGTGTGGCTAACCCGAGGATGGCAACACCGAAGTGGTTGCTGAGCGCAGCACCCGCGGCTGTCCCTGACAGGAGGAGTGCCAACAGCGGAAGGTGGCAAGGACACGTCAACAATGCGAGCACACCCCAGGCGTAGGCTCGCCCACGCGAGGTGTGTGTTGCTCCGTTGAGATCGGTATTACGCATGGGTGCTTTCCGCTTCAGCACGCGAAGACTGGGCAGTCACCATCGTCACCAACTGCCGGTCCAGCAGCGCCAGCGTCTCGCGTCGTGCCGCAATCCACAAATGTAGGCGCGCCAGGCATCCCTCGACATCGGTGGTACCGCGGTCCAGCGCGTGACACAGGCGAACCAATTCATCCAGACCGACGCCGGCCTCGAAGGCCATGCGCACGCAGCGCAGCCGCGCCAAGGCTAGGCCATCAAAGATGCCGTAGCCACTCTGTGTGCGCCACGCTGGGTGGACCAAGCCACGCAGCACGTAGTCGCGCACCACGTGAACGCTCACGCCAGCGTCCTGCGCCAGTTTGGATATCGTGTAGGCGGTCACGGTCGTCTCACTTCGATACTCGCCTTGCCGCGTTCCTCATTGAAGGAACGCGGCTTCAGGAAGGCAGCGCGGCATGCCGCGCTGCAAACCGGTTCGGAATCCTGTCCGTCCTCAAACGCGAATACCGAGTCGTAAGGAATCCACGTACCGCAAACAACGCACTCGACCACTGGCAGGCTGCAACAGCTCATGGTTCCACCTTCCTTACGGTTATCCCGCGCAGCACGACAGCTGTTTTACATCCTTGGTGAAGGTCTGCGCCGCCAGCTTCAAGCCCTCGACCATCGTCAGGTAGGGGAACAACTGGTCGGCGAGCTCCTGCACCGTCATGCGTGCCCGGATGGCAAGTGCAGCCGCTTGGATGATCTCGCCCGCTTCGGGCGTGACCGCCTGTACCCCGATGAGCCGGCCATTGCCGGCCTCGGCGACCAGCTTGATAAACCCGTGGGTGTCGAAGTTGACGAGCGCCCGTGGCACGTTGTCGAGGGAAAGCGTGCGGCTATCGGTCTCGGTGCCTTTCAAGTGCGCTTCGGCTTCCGACAAGCCCACGGTGGCTACTTGCGGATCGGTGAACACCACTGCCGGCATGGTCGTGAGATCCAGGGTCGCTGCGCCGCCCGTCATGTTGATGGCTGCGCGTGTGCCGGCGGCCGCTGCCACGTAGACGAATTGCGGTTGGTCGGTGCAATCGCCAGCGGCGTAGATGTGCGGCGCGCTGGTGCGCATACCGCGGTCGATCACGATGGCGTTCTGGGCATTGACGGCAATACCCGCGGCATCCAGCGCGAGAGCGCGCGTATTGGCAGTGCGGCCGGTCGCGACGAGCAACTGATCGGCACGCACTTCACCGTGTCCGGTGGCGAGCACGAATTCACCGTTCGTATACGCGACCAGGCTCGCTTGCGTGTGCTCCAAGACGTCGATGCCTTCGGCGCGGAACGCCGTCGTGATGGCCTCACCGATCGCTGGGTCTTCACGGAAGAACAAGGTGCTGCGAGCCAGGATCGTCACGCGACTGCCCAGCCGGGCAAACGCCTGCGCCAGTTCCACGGCGACCACGGACGAGCCGATGACGGCGAGCCGTGGTGGAATGGTGCCGCTCACCAGTGCTTCGGTAGACGTCCAGTACGGCGTGTCCTTCAAGCCCGGGATGGGCGGAACCGCCGCGCTGGCACCGGTGGCGATCAGGCAGCGATCGAAGGACACCTCCGTTTCATCCCCCACCGTCGACCTGACGACCAGGGTGTTCGCGTTCTTGAAACGCGCTTCGCCACGCAGCAGCTGGATATTGGGGCTAGTGTCGAGAATGCCCTCGTACTTGGCGTGACGCAGTTCGTCGACACGACCTTGCTGTTGGGCGAGCAGTCGGTCACGCCGAACCACCGGCGCCGTACTGGAGATGCCGTCATCGAACGGACTGGTCCGGCGCAGGTGCGCCACGTGCGCGGCACGGATCATGATCTTCGATGGCACGCAACCGATATTGACGCAAGTGCCGCCGATGGTGCCGCGCTCGATGACCGTCACCTGAGCGCCGAGTTCCGCGGCCTTCAGTGCCGAAGCCATGGCCGCACCGCCCGTGCCGATGACAGCGACACGCAGACGCTGCTCGGTATCGGTGGGCTTGGTGTCGCCATCGCCGCGAGGCTTGAACAAACCGCCCAACGAGTCTAGTGCCTGATTGAGCTTGGACGGCTTGGCCGCGGGTGTGTCGGCGTGCGATGGCGGGGCTGCGGCGACGCGGTAGTTTTTTGGCAAGGTCGCGTTGAGTTGATCCAGACTCATGGGCTGGATGCTGCGGATGTGCGCCACGCCTTGCGGGTAGGCGACATCGGCCGCGACGATGTCGGTGAGTGTCTTGAGCGCCTTTTCGACATGCCGGGCGCAATCCGCACAGGTCATGCCGGTTACGGAGAGGGTCTGTTCGTTCATGATGTTCCTGGCAAATAAGCATGCGTCGCTTCGGTTTCGAGCAGAGCGGCACATCGTTGAATCGATAAAAAGGCCGTACCAACCATCACGGTCACGGTATGGCCCCGATCAGCAGCAATAGGGCACGACGACGATCAACAGAAGCACAATGCCAATGACGATCGCTGCCGTGATGAGGTCGGTTTTCTTGGCCATCAGCCACGCCTTCATGTGTTTCATCTCCAGATGCGATGCCAAGGGGCCTAGCCGTTGGCTATTCGCGGGCTCGATCCAAGACCAAGTCAGCGGAAGGCCATGGCGGCCACTCAACAACAAGTGGGGTCCGGGTTCGCTCCGCCGTGACCTTTTCCTGGCGGCGATACCAGATCCCAGATCGATACCCCTACCATCAGCACCAGGCCGGGATAGAGCAACCACGCCGTGGGCAAACCCATGCTGCTCATGAGCAAGGCAGCCGCCAGCACCAGAACGGGACCGACCATGCCAAGGACCATCCGCAGCCATTGCCGGTGGCGAAGTCCGCCGATCACGTTGGCCAGCAAGGCGATGACGGCGAACAGCGGCAGCAGGTAATGGATGAACACGCTCTCGTACTGGCTCAAAAAGCCCAGCCCGATGGCGGCACCCAGGCTGGCAAGGGCGGGAAAGCACGCCGCACAGCCCATCGCCGTGACGATGGCACCGATCACGCCGGCCTTGTCGGCCGTGCGTGTGAGAGGATTAGTTAGGGACATAGGAATGACCTTGGACGCTTCAGTTCTTAACGGTGGAGGGGTAGCCCGCATCCGTCGTGGCACTGATGAGTGCCTGGGTGCTGGTCTTGGCGTCATCGAAGGTCACGACGGCTTCCTTCTTGTCGAACAGGATCTCGGTCTTTTCGACACCGGGAACCTTGGACAGCGCTTTCTTGACGGTGATGGGGCACGTGGCACATGTCATGCCGGACACCGACAGAGTGGCGGTCTTCGTAGCCGCCCAGGCAGGGGCAGAAACGACGGTGGCAAGAACGATGAGAGCGGCAAGTTTCTTCATGGGTGGATCCTCCGACGGGTCAGTAAAACAGCGGGGCGAGATAGGGGAAGGTCAGCGCCACGAGCACCAGGGCTGCGACGATCCAGAACAACACTTTGTAGGCCGTCTTGACTTGCGGCACAGCGCAGACGTCACCGGGCGCGCAGGCCGCTGCAGGCCGGTAGATGCGTCGCCAGGCAAAAACCATTGCGATCAGCGCCGCGCCGATAAAGTACGGGCGGTACGGCTCAAGCACGGCCAAATTGCCGATCCAGGCGCCACTGAACCCGAGAGCGACCAACACCAGTGGACCCAAGCAACAGGTCGACGCAAGAAGTGCGGTAAGACCGCCGGCCAGAAGCGCGCCAGAACCGGTTTTCTTGGGACTTTGTGTGGTGGTTTCCATGGATGATCCAGATGAGTGAGGAATCTACGGGAGCACTCTATTCGCGTACTTAGGTACAGAGTCAAGCGTCAATTTCTGGACGGCGACCCACGCGGCGATCCGCGACGACCAGCCGGCGTGCCAGCAGGGTGTGCAGACACGCTACAAGATCGAATTTCCCGTCAATGGCCAGCGCCGCCGCATGCGCGACTGCCAGATCGCGCTCATCGATCAGCGCAGCGATGCAGACAAAGCTCGCTGGGTCCAGGCTAGCCATCGCCACCTCGCTGCCGTCGCGCCACAGCGCGACCTGTTCACCGCGCCCATCCAGCTGCAGCCGCTCACCCCCAGGGGCGTTGGTGTAATGCCAGATCGTCAGCACCGGGTGCGCACTGGTCAGCAGGCGCAAGCTGGGATGTAACCGAATGGGCAACGATATTGTCTCGTCGAACGTGGCCGGATCCAGCGCCGATGCCTCGGCGGCCAGCGCGGACTGCTGCCGTAGCCACTCCAACTGCGCCACATCGGGCAAATAGGTAAGCGCTGCTGCTTCAGGCATCGTGGCGAGAAACGCGGCGAAGGCGTCTCCGAACGTCTGCAGGTTGCCGTGCGTCGACGGATGGTGCAGGCAATAACGCGTCGCTGCAGCCTCAAAGAAAGCTTCACCAACCAACGCCCTCACCGCGGGGTACGTGGTACGCAGCGTTTCGATCTGCGTACCGGCGATGGCGTTGCAATACACCTGTAATCTCGCAGCGGAGGTGAGGCCGGCACCGACAACCCATTGCGCGACGACGTCGTCGCCACGATGAAGCATGGCATCGGCGAAACCGCGTTGCAGCTCAAGCAGTGTGGGCACGGCAGGCATCGAGCAGCGCCTCGGCGCGAGTGGCTTCCGCCAGCAACACCTCAAGTTCGGGAATATCCTGATCCCATTCGACCAGCGTGGGGACGCGGCCGAACAGATCCAGCGCCTTGGCGTAGAGCGCCCAGACGTCCTCGTCGACCGGCCGGCTATGGCTGTCGATGAGCAGCGGTACCGCGAGACCAGTCTTGCGGGTGAAGCCGGCAAGGTGAATTTCGCGCACCGCCACGCGCGGCATCGCGCTCAGGTAGGCGTACGCGTCGAAGCCGTGGTTGATGCTGTTGACGTAGACGTTGTTGACGTCGAGCAGCAGGCCGCAGCCGCTACGGCGCACCAACTCGGCGACGAACGCCCACTCGCTCATCTCGGCATGCTGGAACGTGAGGTAGCTGGAGACGTTCTCGACCAGGAACTCGCGGCCCAGTGTGTCCTGTACCTGCTGCACGCGTGCCACCATCAGGTCCAGCGCCTCGCGGGTGAACGGCAGCGGCAACAGATCGTTGAAGTGGGTGCCGTCGATCGCGCCCCAGCAGATGTGATCGGAAACCAGACCCGGCTCATAACGCTGCACCAACATGCGCAGCTGCGCCAGATGCTTGTCGTCGAAGGTGTCGGCCGATCCCAGCGAGAGACCCACGCCGTGCAGGCTCAGCGGGTAGTCGGCACGCACGCGTTCGAGGACGTCAAGGGCGGCGCCGCCCGCGCCGAAGAAATTTTCACTGTGCACTTCGAACCACGGCACGCGTGGATGCTCGTCCAGTACGCGTTGCATGTGGGGGGCACGCAGACCGACCCCGGCCGCAGCCGGGATCGGTCGCGTCGCGAGCGTGCTCGCATCGTGCATCACGGCGCTGCTCAGCCCTTTTGCGCCGGTTCGAGCTTGCCACCGTCGATTTTCTCGCAAAGACCCTTGGGTACCGCGACAAAGGAGTTTGGATCGCGGGCCTTGGTGTCCTGACCGGCGCAGGAGTGACCCGGCGTTTTGCAATTGTTCTTGTGCGCGGCGTTGATGCCGTAGCATTTCTCCATATTGCTCATCGACATCGTTTTGCTCTGCATGGCTGCAGCCGATGCGACCGTGGTTAGACCCAACGTGAGTCCTCCCGCCAGAACCGATTTCAGAATGGCTGCGGTGTTCATTCTCAACTCTCCAGTACGTGGCCAGAAACCCTCTGGCCTTCTTTGAAGGTGACACGCGGAACGCATGCGGAAACATTTTCCATACCGACCAGCGACCTCCTCATCTTCGAATCGCGCGACCGGTCATTGCCCGCCAATGTCACAGAGCCTACTGCCGTACTTTGGTACGACATCAAGCATGGGTTCCAAGACCCACGGAAGCCTTGGCCGACGCCTACTGTCCGTCTTGACCCGGCCTGAGATGGAAGGTCGGATGTGCGCATGCGATTTCCGTGATGATGTCGTTTAGCAGCTGGCGTGCTTCCTGTTCGCAGCCTCCGCAGCCACCCGAGCAACCGGTGAGCCATTGCAATTCTTCGAAACTGCGCACCCCCGCCACCACCGCGTGGCGGATGTCCTCCTCGGTCACGCTGTTGCACACGCAAACGTCATTCATGATCCAGCTCGCGTGGCGGGGCCGTCCTGTCGTAGCCTGAGACGCAGCGGATCGCAGACGTCGCCCCCTGCATTAGCCTGAGGCACGGAGTCGTATCCACGATCCACGGTGCGAATTCGGCACGTCAACCCGCGTCCTCGGGTAGGAGCGTTGCGGGCGTCAACCACGCATCCAGCTGCGACAATGCCTGTGATCCGAGATACCGCTGGAATGTGTTTCGCGCCACCCCGAGTAGCCGTGCAAGCCGGGCTTCGATGGGCATGGCTTCGTCCGCCACAAGAACCTCTTGCAGCGCACACGCGAGATCGCATTGCAGCGCGGCCCCATCGGGCAACGCAATGCGCGCGCGTGACAGCCGTTGGACGAGACGAGCGGCGATGGTGTGTGCCTCCTGCTGACTGAGCTGATCGACCGTCTCGTGCTGGTACCAGGACGAAGGGTTCGGAAAAGTAGCAAGCAACGCCAACGACGACGCAGCAGCTACCAAAGCAACATGGCTGTCACCGCCGAGGGCCGCACGCAAGAGGCCGATCTGCTGGTCGACCTCAAGCTCACGCAACCATTCGATCGCGATCACGTCACCGCGATGGTGCAGCCAGGCTTCAGCAATATCAGGGTGAACGTCCAGGCGTGCCAATACGGGTTTGGCAAGGCACCCGCAACCGATCTGCGGCACCGCCTCGCACACGAGCGGCACCGAGTAGATGCCAACGGACACGGACATGGACTTCTCCAAAGGGATGAACCGGGCGTAAGCTACTTCCGTAGTCATATACGGAGTCAACCGGTATGGAACATAGTGCAGAGTCATTGACCATCGGCGCGTTCGCCAAAAGCGCCGGGGTCAACTTGGAAACCATCCGGTTCTACCAACGCAAGGGTCTGCTCCCGGAACCGGATAAACCGTATGGCAGCATCCGGCGCTATGGTGGTGTGGATGTCGCTCGGGTGAAATTCATCAAATCCGCGCAACGGCTGGGTTTCAGCCTCGACGAAATCGCACAACTGCTCACCTTGGAGGATGGCACCCATTGCAGCGAGGCGGCGGAATTCGCCTCGCGGCATCTGGTCGACGTGCGCGCGCGCCTGAAAGACCTCAAGCGCATGGAGACGGTCCTGTCCCGACTGGTGGCTCAGTGCGATTCGCGTCGCGGCACGATTGCCTGTCCCCTGATTGCCTCGTTGCACAGCCGTTGAGATGAACGATTCGCCGCCGCCGTCGATCGATCGGTACCTCGCCGCCGCCACGCGCGCCAATACCCGGCGCAGCTATGCGTCGGGGGTGCGTCATTTCGAAGTTACCTGGGGTGGCCACTTGCCGGCCACGGCCGACAGCGTGGCGCGCTATCTGGCCGCCTATGCTGGCACGCTGTCGACCAATACGCTCAAACAGCGCCTCGCTGCACTTGCGCAATGGCACACCGCGCAGGGCTTTGTCGATCCGACGGGTGCACCCGTCGTCAAACAGGTGCTCAAGGGAATCCAGGCCCTGCATCCAGCGATGGAAAAGCGGGCCGAGCCTCTGCAACTGACCCAACTAGCCACGGTTGTCGATTGGCTTGACCTGGTCATCGAAGGTGCGCTTGGACGGAACGACGGTGCCGCAGCTCTTCGGTACCGTCGCGATCGCGCCCTGATTCTGCTCGGCTTCTGGCGTGGCTTCCGCGGCGACGAGCTGATCCGCCTGCAGGTGGAGCATCTGCAGCTTGTGCCAGGTCAGGGCATGACCTGCTTTCTGCCTCGCACGAAGGGCGATCGTCAGCACGAGGGCACCACGTTTCGCGTTCCGGCGCTGTCGTGCTGGTGCCCGGTCACGGCCACGATGGACTGGATCGCTGCCGCGCAGCTTACCCACGGACCGTTATTTCGCCAGGTCGATCGTTGGGGTCACGTGCCGGAGCGCCCGCTGCACGTCAATAGCATCATTCCCCTAATGCGCCGCTTGTTCACTCTGGCCGGCCTGTCCACCCCGGATCTCTACAGCGGTCACTCGCTGCGCCGGGGCTTTGCCGGCTGGGCCAACACCAACGGCTGGGATGTGAAAGCGTTAATGGAATACGTCGGCTGGAAAGACGTGCACTCGGCCATGCGCTACCTCGACGGAAACGACCCGTTTGCGCAAGCTCGCATCGAGCGCGGATTAACCGATGGAGCTACCTTGCAGGTGGGGCACGATGGCATCTAACACGCACCGCCTGGCGATCCTTATTGGCGACGCACGGGGGCACGGAATGAGCGCAACCCCGCCATGCGCTCGACTCAACCGCGCGCCTAGCCGGCAGAGCAGCGCAACCGCACTGAAGATCATCTGAGCCTGTGAAAAGTTCTCAAGTTCCCGAGCACCGGAGAAACACCCATGCCTCGATCAGACGATGACCGTTTTGGTATGCCCGCCACTGCATTCGAGGCAGCATTAGATAGCCATGGACGGGATAACCCGGTCATCCGGGCCGGCATGTATGTGCCCACCCGGCGCGAAGTGGCCACGCTTGAGGCGGCGGCATTGGCTCCGATCGTGATCGACTGGATGTGGGAAAGCCCCTCGGAGCTGATCCCGAACAATGAACAGATCGGTGATCTACGTGCCATTTTGCTGTCACGGCCCGACGCGGATCAGCCGAGCATCCAGCAACTTATTGTGGAATGCGACGACTACCTGAAAGTGTGATGGAACCGGCGCCTGAGCGCCGCTATCGGCTAGGTCACCATGGCATCGATCGAACGGACTGCATACCCGCGCTTCAAACGTCATCCTTCGACCGATGAACTCGAACAGATCTATACCCCCACCGATGACGAACTCTCGCTGGCCACCAGACAAGTTCGAGAGCCCGCCCGCCGTCTGAGCTTCTTGCTCCTGTTGAAGGGGTTTCAGCGGCTGGGCTACTTCCCCGTCGTGGATGACGTGCCTCTGGCGATCATGCGATGCGTTCGCGATGCCTTGCGTCTGAGCGGCCATGCACGCCCGGCCGTTCTTGAACCACGCACGCTCTATCGGTACCACGCTGCCATCCGCCGATGGTTGGGCGTGACAGCCTTCCGCGACCGCGGCATGCACGTCGCCGCCCGCGCCATGGGAACGGCCGCCCAGGTGATGGATCATCCGGCGGATCTGATCAACGCATCGATCGAGCAGCTCATCAAAGACAAGATCGAGCTGCCGGCCTTCAGTACGCTGGATCGGATGGCACGGCGAATCCGTGCCTTGGTCAACCAGCGACTGTTCAACCGGGTTCTACCCCGTTAACGCGGACACTTCTAAGAAGACCGATCATGGTCAAAAAGGAGTGTCATGTCCAAGCGAAGAAAGTTCAGCGAAGAGTTCAAGCGTGAGGCCGTCGGCCTAACCCGGCAGCCGGGCGCGCAGCTCAGTCAGGTGGCCCGCGATATTGGCGTGGGTGCGGGGGTTCTGGGCCGGTGGCGGCGCGAGTTGGAGACCGACAAGGCGAAGGCCTTCGCCGGCTCGGGCGTGCCGCGCGACCAGGAGATGGCGACCCTCAAGCGCGAGCTGGCCCGGGTGAAGAAGGAGAGAGATTTTTTGCGCGATGCGGCAGCGTTCTTCGCCAGGGAATCGAGCTGAAGTATCAGACGATCCAACGCTGTCGCGGTCTCTACCCTGTCCAGCTGATGTGTCGATGCCTGAAGGTGTCGACCAGCGGCTTTCATGCCTGGAACAAACGACCGTTGAGCGCTCGTGCCACCGACAATCAGCGGTTGCTGACGCGCATTCGAGAGCTCCATGCCGCCAGCGATGGCGTGATGGGCATGCCGCGCATGCATGAGGATCTGTCCTATGCCGGCGAGACGGCCAGCCGTAATCGTGTCGCCCGGCTGATGGCCAGGGATGGCTTGTTCGGGGTGCCGCAGAAGCGTTCGTGGCAGCGCAAGCGCACGGGCGTGCGGCCAGATCACGTCCAGAATCACCTCGAACGTGACTTCTCGGCGCTGGAGCCCAACACGAAGTGGGTGACTGACATCACCTACATCCACACCGCCGAGGGGTGGCTGTATCTGTGCACCGTGCTCGACCTGTTCAACCATCAGATCGTCGGATGGTCGATGTCCGATATTCAGGATAGGCACATGGTGATCAAGGCGGTACTGATGGCTTGCTGGCAGCGTCCTGATCGAGAGCCATTGGTGCTGCATTCGGATCGCGGCACGCAATTTACCAGCGGCGAATATCAGCGTTTTCTCACGGATCACAACATCCAAAGCAGCATGAGCGCGGTCGGTCATTGTGCGGACAACGCGGCAGCCGAGGGCTTCTTCGGCATGATCAAACGCGAACGCGTCCATCGTCGCCGCTACCTGACTCTGGCCGAGGCAAGGTCCGACGTCTTTGACTATATCGAGCGCTTTCACAATCCCCGAATGCAACGCAGAATCGAGGTTCGGGACCGGGCCTTTACGGCCTTAACTCAACTGTCCGCGAAAACGGGGTAGAACCCACCTGGTCCAACAACGCCTGTCGCCGTCCGACATCAGCCAGCTGGACGCGTTGCTCGATGTCGAGTCCGGCCGTCGCCAGAGTCCGCTTCAGCTGATCAAGCAATTGCCCAAGCGCTCTTCGCTGCAACATTTCCAGCGACTGATCGAGCATATTGCCAGGCTCTCGAATCTGGTCGGTGAAGCCCACCTCCTGGCCGGCGTACCCGAGACCAAAATCAAGCATTTTGCGGCGGAAGCGAAAGCGTTGGATGCCGCCGAACTGCGGGATTTCGGTCCGCCCAAACGGCACCTGCTGCTGCTCAGCCTCATTCACCGGGCCCGCATTCAGGCCCGAGACGACTTGGCCGCGATGTACATCAAGCGGATGAACAATCTGCATCGTCGTGGCAAGGAGGAGTTGGACCGGCTGCGTGTCCGCCATCGCGAGAAGACCGAGACCATCGTTGCCACTCTCACCGACGTCATCCAGGTGCTGGATACGCACCCGAGCGACACCGAGGCGGGGCGTGAAATCCGGCAGCTCTTGAGCAAGCGAGGCGGTATCGAGGTGCTGCAGGAAGATTGCGCTGCGATCAATGCGTACAGTGGCGACAACTACTACCCGTTGCTATGGAAGTTCTTCAAGAGCCACCGGCCTACGATCTATCGCATGGTCCGGCTTCTTGAGCTATCCACGACCAGCGAAGATCGTTCGCTGGTGGAGGCCCTGGCGCTGGTGCTGGAACACGAATCCCGTCGCGGTGACTGGATCGACGAGCCCGTTGATCTGGCGTTTGCCAACGAGCGATGGCGGCGTGTCGTGTCCCATCGGGCCGAGGACGGCACCGTTCGTCTGCACCGCCGGCACCTTGAGGTGTGCGTCTTTTCCTGCCTGGCCAACGAGCTGAAGACCGGCGACATGGCAATCGGCGGCTCCGAGGAATATGCCGACTATCGTGGCCAGCTTTTGACCTGGGACGAATGCGAAAGCCGACTGGCCGATTACTGCGGCCAGTTGGGCTTGCCCGCCGATGCCGCGCTGTTTGTTGCGCAACTACGGGAGGAACTCACCCGCACGGCGGAAGAGATCGATGCCGCGTATCCGGACAACAATCAGATCGTGATCGATGACCGTGGGGTTCCCGTTCTCAAGCGCGTTGTCGCCAAGGAGCCCACCGAATCGGCCAAGGCGCTGGAGACCGCCATTCTTCAACGTATGCCCGAGCGCAACATTCTCGACATCCTGTGCAACGTCGCCCATTGGGTGAATTTCCCTCGACATTTTGGTCCGCTCTCCGGCTCCGATCCCAAGCTCGAACGCGCCACCGAACGCTACGTCCTGACCACGTTCACCTATGGCAGCAATCTGGGGCCCGTGCAGGCGGCACGGCATTTCCGGGGCGCGGTGACACCGCACATGCTCTCTTTCGTCAATCGCAGGCATATCAACGGCAAGAAATTGGACCTGGCGATCAAGGACATCATCAACGCCTACAACACCCTGCACCTGCCTAAGGTGTGGGGAGACGGGAAGAGTGCCGCCGCCGACGGCACGAAGTACGACATGCGCGATCAGAATCTGATGGCCGAGTACCACATCCGTTATGGCGGCTACGGCGGCATCGCCTACCACCATGTCTCCGATACCTATGTCGCGCTGTTCTCCCACTTCATCCCGTCCGGCGTGTGGGAGGCGATTTACATCATCGAAGGCTTGTTGAAGAACAAGTCCGATATTCAGCCCGACACGGTGCATGCCGATACCCAGGGACAGTCGGCGCCGGTCTTTGCACTGTCGCACCTGCTTGGCATAAAGCTGATGCCACGTATCCGCAATTGGCAGGATCTGAAGTTCTTTCGCCCTTCCGCCGAGACGCGCTACGAACACATCGACTCGCTGTTCAAAGACACCATCGACTGGGCGCTCATCGAAACCCACTGGAAGGATTTGATGCGGGTGGTGCTGTCGATCACCGCCGGCAAGATTTCATCCGTGACACTGTTGCGCAAACTGGGCAACAACAGCCGCAAGAATCGGCTCTATCAGGCATTCCGCGAGTTGGGTCGTGTGGTACGCACCAACTTCCTGTTGCGCTACATCTCCGACTTGGACTTGCGCGAGAAAATCACGGCCTCAACCAACAAGGTCGAAGCCTACAATGGCTTCGCCAAGTGGAACTTCTTCGGCGGGGAAGGGGTGATCGCCGACAACGATCCCGAAGAGCAGGAGAAGACAGTCAAGTACAACGATCTGGTCACCAACGCGATCATTTTCAGCAATGCGGTGGACCTCACACGCATTCTTCGTGAACTGGCGACCGAGGGACTGAAGCCGAAGCGAGAGGACGTCGCCATCATGAGTCCGTATATGACCGGTCACATTAAGCGCTTCGGTGACTATCTGATCGATATCGAAGCTGTTCCCGATCCCTTTGTGGTGGAACTCATGCTGGAATAGCCGCAGTCCGTTCAGCCGGGCGAACGCTGAGCTCTCAAGCTAAATTTCTAGCCAAGCTTCTGAAAGAGCATTCCTTTTCAGAACAAGTGTCCCATTTTTACACGTATCTCGGCTGGACCCCTTGGCAGACCGGACAGGACCGGAGTATCTTGAACGTCCGTTCAAGCTGACCAAGCACCATGGCTCCCGCCCGCCGACACCCCGTTCCATTCGAGAAATCTGCCCCGGCGGTGGAAGAAGCGCTGCGCGCGTACCACGCTAAGCATGGCATTTTGCCCAGCATGAGCGAGCTCCTGTCGGAGCTGAAACCCCTTGGAATCACCAGCAAGGGCACCCTGTCCTGGGTTATTGCTCGCCTGGTTGATGCGGGTGTTCTGGCGCGGACGGAGGGGGGCCAAGGTCGGTTGAAGCCCGGCTTCGGATTCGCCGGTTTCCCGCTCGGGAGGCCGGTGCCGGCCGGCATCCCCGACACTGGCGACGCCGGACCCGTGGAGCGCCGCTCGATCGACACCTGGTTGGCACCGAACCCGGACATGACGCGCCTGGTACCGATCCGCGGCATGTCGATGATCGACGCCGGGCTACTGGATGGCGACACCGCTGTTTACGAGGATCGCCGCGACCCCATGCTGGGGGACATCGTTTATGCGCTGATCGACGGTGAGGAAACGATCAAGACCCTCGCGCGCGATGAGGACGGCCTCTACCTCAAACCGGCCAATACCGATCCGGAATACCGTCCGCGGCGCCCAAAGCACTCGCTGGAGATCCTCGGCGTGGTGATTGGCACCTTCGGCCGACGCGGCCGCGTGGCGACGAGCGGGTGAGGCGATACCGTGCCCTCCGCCGCCTCTCTCCTTCCGCTCGACGGTGGCCTACGCGCCGCCGGCGTTCGCCGCGCGGGCGAGGTAGCCGCTCAGCCACGCGGCACGGTGGCCAGCGGTTTTCCGCTCCTCGATGCCGTGCTGCCCGGTGGCGGCTGGCCGCGCGGTGCGCTGGTGGAGTTGCAGCTGGCCAGCGCCGGCGTCGGTGAGCTGCAGCTGCTCGCCGGCGCGCTGGCGTGGCGCGAGCAGGCGGGCCGGGTGGCCTTTCTCGATCCTCCGGCCGAGCCGGGCCTGGCCGCGCTGCACGCAGTGGGACTGGCGCCACGCGCGATCACGGTTGCCCACTCCCGTGAAGGCCGAGATCGGCGCTGGGCAGCCGAGCAGATCCTGCGAAGCGGTGGTTTCACCGCGGTATTGCTGTGGTGGACCACGCCGCTGGACGATCGGGTCGCGCGTCGACTCAGCCTCGCGATCGCGGCCGGCGGTGGGTTGGCCTTCATCTTCTGTCCGCCCTCGACCGTCGCCAACGGCGTGCCACTGCGTCTGGCCCTGCACGGCGCCGGCGCCGGCGCGATACAGGTCGACGTGTTGAAGCGGCGCGGCCCACCGGTGTCGCCGGTGCGAGTGGAGTGGTCGAATGCTTTGGCTTGCCTGCCAACTTCCTCTGCTCGCCCTTGAGGTGCCGGCCGGCCGAGCCGGTGTCGCCCGAGTCGCCGTCGAGGGCACGATCCGCCACGTCTGTCCGTTGGCGCTGGCAGCGGGCATTCGCCCCGGCATGCGGGTGGCCACCGCCCAGGCGCTCCTCTCGCCGCTCGACGTGCGGCGGACCGATGCCGCGCAGCGAGGCAGGGCGCTGGCCGAGCTTGCGCCGCGGCTGGCCAGGATCACTTCCCAGGTGGTGCTGGTGCCGGGAAGCGACACCCTGCTGGGCGAGATCGGCGGAAGCCGGCGGCTACTCGGCGGCTTGGCCGGCGTGCGCCGAGCGGCGCGAGCGGCGCTCGCCGACGCCGGCGTGACGTGGCGCGCAGCGATCGCACCGACGCCACTGGCGGCTGAGATGCTGGCCACACACCGGCCGGGAACGACGATCGCCGAGATACCGGATCTGCGTACCGCGTTGTCGAACCTGCCGGCGACGGCCCTTCCGCTGCCAGCGACCGCGCATCAGCTCCTGCGCCGCATCGGTGCGCAGCGGGTGGGTGACGTTCTGGCCCTGCCACGCGCGGGCCTGGCGCGCCGTTTGGGTGTGCCGGCGGTGACGCTGCTCGAGCGCCTGCTGGGCGAGCGCCCGGATCCGCGCGAGAACTGGGTGCCGCCGGTGGAGTTCGTGCGCGAGGCCGAATGGGACGATCCGTTGGCGAGCGTGGAGGTCCTGCAGTTTCCCTTACGTCGCCTGTTGGGCGACCTCGCCGCCCATGTTGCGTGCCGGGGCGAGCGCGCCGCGACTTGGTCGCTGGTGCTGCGCACCGATGATCGACGCGAGACGGCCATCACTGTGGCGGCCGCCGCCGGCACCGCCGACCCACGCCAGCTGCAGGCCCTGACCGTCGAACGTCTGGCCGGCACGCCGTGGCCGGGGCCGGTCGTCGGACTGCAACTACGTCTTGACGCGACACGGGAGGCACCGTGCTCGGCGTCGCTGTTCGAGCAGGACGGCGATGAGCGGGTGGTCGCGCTGCTCGATCGCCTGCGCGCGAGGCTCGGCCAGGAGGCGGTCTACGGGCTCGCCCCTGTCGCCGATCCACGACCGGAGCGGACCCAGCGCCGCGTGGCGATCGCCGGCGCCGACGGTGCCGCCGTGTCGTCGAGGCGCCGACCCGCGTGGTTGTTGCCGGCGCCGCGGCCATGGCGGTGCGACCCGGCGCGGCTGATCGCCGGTCCGGAGCGCATGGAGTCGGGCTGGTGGGACGGCGCCGATAGCCGGCGCGACTACTACGTGGCGCGCGGCGACGCCGGCGCCACGTGGTGGGTCTACCAGGACCTGCGCACCGACGCCTGGTTCGTGCACGGCTGGTTTGGGTGACGCCGTGGTCGCGCCATCACTTCGGATCCTGCATAGGCGGAAACAGCATCGCGTCCCGCGTCGGCGAATAGCGCGCACCTTGGCGCGCTGCTGCGGCGAGCTGATCCGCTTGCCAACCTTCGTGCGCCAACTGCCGGATCATGTCGGGCGTGAGGGGCACGGCATCGTTCTGGCCGAACACCTGGGCGATCGACTCCTCGGCCGGCTGCGCCGACAGCAGGAACTCCCGCAGCGCATCCACGGGGTAGCCGCCAATGGCGCGGTGGCCGATCAGAGGATGGTCCAGGTCGACCTCGAAGAACGCGCCGCGCAACTCGTAGTGCCCTTCCCAGAGGATCTCCAGCCGCTCCGGCAGATCTCGGATCGTGGGCGACTGCCGGTCGCCGCGCCACATGAGGCAACAGGCCTTGTGCCCGATCGGGTCCAGCAACCACGCGTCGCCAAGACCGGTCGAGAAGAGCAGGAAGGGTTGTGTCGTCGATGTCTCCGAACCGGTGCCGACGATGGCGACCTCGCCGTGCTGCTCGCGGGTGAGGATCTGCTCGATGGTGGACTGGAGCGACCGGCCCTGCCTGACGCCTTCTGTCTCGCGCAGACACAGCGTGACGTGGTGCCAGTGCTCGTACCCGGTCGTGCGCGCGACGCGGTTCAACAGATCGGCGTGCTTGCCGCCGCCATTGCGCTGCAGGCGCTTGGCTTGCTTCTTGAGGGATTCGACCTTCGCGGTCGTGGTGGGGATGAAACGCATGACGCTGACTCCTCGCTGGAGGCGAACGCCCGGTGCTCACTGCCAAGATTCACCTGCAGAGGGGAATCAGGTGGTGTGGTTTGGAAGCCATCCCGAAAGGGTTTGCCAACGGTGAGCAGCGGGCGCTGGCCGGCGCCGGGGAGGATCGTAGCACGGCGATTCAGCCTGCGGCATGTCGAGGTCGCCTGATGTACGCCGAGCTGCATTGCCTCTCGAATCTCTCTTTCCTGCGCGGGTTGGCCAGCGCACGCGAACTATTCGACCGCGCCGCCGCGCTGGGCTACCAAGCCCTCGCGATCACCGACGTGTGCAGTCTGGCCGGGGTCGTCCGCGCGCTGGAGGCGTCGCGTGCCACTGGCGTGCCGCTGATCGTCGGCAGCGAGATCGAGCTGGAGGACGGCGCGCGACTGGTGCTGCTGGCCAGCGACCGCACCGGCTACACGAACCTCTGCCGGATCATCACCATCGCGCGCGGCCGCGCCGCGAAGGGAAGCTATGCGGCACGCTGGGAGGACACGATCGGGAACCACGAAGGGCTGCTCGCCCTTCTCTGCGGCGCTGACCACCACGGCCACGTGCCCCACGATGCGGCGGCGTGGGCGGATCGCGTGGCACAGACGTTCGCCAGTCGCGCCTGGCTCGCCGTCGAGCTACACCGTGGCGACCGTGACGCGGAAACGCTGGCGACCCTGTGCGCGATCGGCGAGGCCTCCGGCCTGCCGCTGGTCGCCGCCGGCGACGTGCACATGACGACGCGCGGCCAGCGCGCGCTACAGGACACCGTCACCGCGATCAGGCTGGGAAAATCCGTGGCGGACGCCGCCGGCGAACTGTTCCCGAACGGCGAACGCCACCTGCGTGCGCCCTCCGAGCTGCAGGCGCTGTATCCGCCAGCGCTGCTGGCCGAGACGCTGCGCATCGCGGCGCGGTGCCAGTTGGATCTCTCAACGCTGGGCTACCGTCATCCGGTCGACGTGGTGCCTCTGGGCCAGGCGCCTACGGCCTGGCTGCGTCAACTCGTGGACGAGGGCGCCGCGATGCGCTGGCCAGCCGGCACGCCGCCGGCGCTGGCTGCCCAGGTCGACCGCGAGCTGGCGCTGATCGCCGAGCTGGGCTACGAGGCGTTCTTTCTGGTGGTGCACGACATCGTTCGCTTCGCTCGGTCGCGCGGGATCCTCTGCCAGGGTCGGGGGAGTGCCGCGAACTCCGTCGTCTGCTACGCGCTCGGTATTACCGAGGTGGACCCCGAGCGTGGGCACCTGCTGTTCGAGCGATTCCTGTCGCGTGAGCGCGCCGAGCCGCCGGACATCGACGTCGACTTCGAGCACTCTCGGAGGGAGGAGGTGATCCAGTACGTGTACGGCCGCTACGGCCGCGACCGCGCGGCGCTGGCCGCGGCGATCACTACCTACCGGCCGCGAAGCGCGGTACGCGACGTGGGCCGCGCCCTCGACCTAGATCAGGAGCTGATCGACCGACTGGCCCGCGCCATGGACGGGTGGGGAGAGGCCGCGACGATGCCGGCACGCCTGGCCGAGACCGGTATCGACACCGACACGCCGGCGATGCGCCGCTTGCTGGTGTTGGCCATGCAGCTGGTCGGCACGCCGCGGCACCTCTCGCAGCATGTCGGCGGTTTCGTCATCAGCGCCGCGCCGCTCACCGATCTGGTGCCGGTCGAGCCTGCGACGATGCGAGGACGCACCGTCATCCAGTGGGACAAGAACGACCTGGAGACCATGGGCCTACTCAAGGTCGACATCCTCGCGCTTGGCATGCTTTCCGCCCTGCGCCGGACGTTCGACTTGATCCGGCGCCACCACGGCGTATCCCTGTCGATTGCGGACATCCCGGCCGAAGACCCGGCGACGTACGCCATGCTCCGCCGCGCCGACACTGTAGGTGTGTTCCAGGTGGAGAGCAGGGCGCAGATGGCGATGCTTCCGCGCATGCGGCCGACGTGCTTCTACGACTTGGTGGTGCAGACAGCGATCATCCGGCCCGGCCCGATCCAGGGCGGTATGGTGCATCCGTACCTGCGCCGGCGGCAGGGCAGGGAGGTGGCCAGCTACCCATCGCCCGAGGTGCGCGGCGTGCTCGAGCGCACGCTGGGGGTGCCGATCTTCCAGGAGCAGGTGATGCAGCTCGCCGTGGTCGCCGCCGGCTTCACGCCGGGCGAGGCCGACCAGTTGCGCCGGTCGATGGGCGCATGGGAGCGTCACGGCACGCTGGAGCACTTCCGCACGCGGCTGCTGACCGGCATGACCGAGCGCGGCTACACCGCCGCCTTCGCGGCGCAGGTATTCGAGATGATCCGCGGCTTCGGTGCGTACGGGTTTCCCGAGTCGCATGCAGCCAGCTTCGCTCTCCTCGCGTATGCGTCGGCGTACCTCAAGGCTCACTACCCGAGCGCCTTCCTCGCGGCGCTGCTCAACGCCCAGCCGATGGGGTTCTACACGCGCGATCAGCTGGGGCAGGACGCTCGGCGCCGCGGTATCGCGATTCGCCCACCGGATGTGCTTGTCAGTGGATGGGAGGCGCGGCTGGAGGGCGCCGCGCCACGTGCTGCCGTACGTCTGGGCCTGCGGGAGATCTCCGGCCTCCGAGCCGAAAGCGTCGAGCGCATCCTGGTTGCGCGTCGTGAGGCACCCTTCCGCGATGTGTCCGACCTGGCGCGCCGCGCGGCACTGGATCAGCGGGACCTGCCGCTACTGGCGGATGCCGGTGCACTGGGCGGCCTCGCCGGACACCGGCACGTCGCACGCTGGGTCGCCAGCGGCATCGAGGCCACGTTACCGCTGTTTGGAAGCTCGGACGAAGGGACAATCGCACTGCGAACGCCCACAGTCGGCGAAGAAATGGCGGCGGACTACACGTCGATGGGCCTCTCACCAGACAGTCACCCGATGGCCTTGGTGCGGGCATCGCTCAGCGGCCACGGCTACGCCACGCTGGCCGAGGCCGCGCGCTCCCCGCACAGGCGGCGTCTGCGTGTCGCTGGCATGATTGGCATGCGCCAGACCCCACCCGCCGCTGGCGGCGTGACCTTTTTGACCCTGGAAGACGAAACCGCCTGGCTCAACGTTGTCGTGTGGCCCGATGTCGGCGAACACTGCCGGCTCGTGCTGCGCTCAACCGAGCCAGTCGTCGTGGATGGTCGCATTGAGCACATCGACGGGGTCACCCACTTGATCGCTGCGACGGTTCGACCTGCTCTGGCGTAGCGCCAATCCGGTCGCTGGTGATTCTCGCCAGCTATCGGTCGACTACTTCTTCGGCTTGAACGATTGCGTCGAACGCCCGGTTCGCTCCCTCCAGCTGCTCCGCCCGCCGCGTGAGGATCGGATACCACTCGGCGATCGTGCATGCCACCGCCAGCATCGAGTCGTCCTCCCGCCCTACGCGCACGAACTGACCGACCACCCGCAACGCAAGCGCCATGCGTGCATCGTCCATACCGTCGGTGCATTCGCGGAAGGAGAAGGCATAGGCGGGGTGATGCAGGGAAAGGATGAGCTTCGCGAGTCCGAGTGCTTCTGGAGCCTCGGGGTGATGGCGTACCCAGTCGAGAGCTTCGTCATAAGGCGCCATCGGTAAGCCTCAGTCGCAGTAGCGGATGTCGCCGCTGCCGGTGACGGAATCCTGCCGTACTGGCGGCGAGCCGTGAACGACGATGCCACCCGAACCGGCCAGATGCGCACGCAACCACTGCCTTGCGTGCACGCGCACGTCCCCCGAGCCGGTCAACACGACGTCCGCGCGCGACGCAGCGAGTCCGCGGGCGTCGACATCGCCAGACCCCGCGAGGCGAACATCGACTTGCCCAACCGACCCTGACGCAATGACGGTGCCCGAGCCTACCAACGCCAGCTCAAGCGTCTCCTGCTGGACCTCTTCTATCAGCACGTCACCACTGCCTTCGACGGCAATGTCGGGGATCGTCGGAAGGATCAGTTCGACACGGACGGTTCCGCCGTCGACCAACGCGCCTCCGGTCGAGGCTACCCGCCCATTCTCGATCACCACATCGCCGGTGGCGACTACCGCCACGGACCCATGGAAATGCTGACTGGAACGTGCACCGCGAATGTTGATGCTACCCCCTGCAGCGATGGAGCCGTTGGACGCGCTGACCGAAACACGGCCATTGCGGATTACCACCCCGCCACCACGGAAGGACGAGTCGATGGTTAGGGTGTTCCCCATGAAGTCAGTACGAACCCACGAACAGCGCTCGGCGTCGTTCGCGATCACAGTGAGCCGAGCAACCTCACCGCGCTGCACGAAGAGGTCGATTGCACCTTTCAGGCGCAGCTGCGTGAAAGGGTGAGTGGGACGATGGTCGTGGTGCATGTCGATAGCAGCTCCCTTTCTTAATCTCGGCAATCCATTGTTCACGCGGTGCTTGGTCGCCGTGCGCCCGTTCGTGTGGTGCCTACTTCTTGCGTCGTGCCGGCGCGCGTTTCGCCGGTGCTCTGGCTGCCTTGGACGCGGCGCGCTTGCGCACTGGCGCGTCGATGAGGAGCATCGCCTCGGTCACACCGGGCTTTTTCAGGGCGGCTACGAACCACTGCGGTCGCATGCCGTGCCCCGTCCAGGTCTGGGAGGGGTTCGCGGGATTGCGATATTTGGTGATGCCAGCTCCGGCGCGCTTTCCTGGCTTGCCACCGCGGCTTGGGTAAACATCGGCGAGCTGCAGACCTTCCGATTTGAGCAACACGTCGATTTTCGCTCGGACCGATGCAACCTGCTCGGAACGCGCGGAGGCCATGCGTGCCTGCGCATCTCGAATCAGGCTTTCCAATTCCTTCGGTGACATGCCATCGAGTTTCAGTGCCATTTGCGATCCTCAAAAGGGTTTCTGGAAACCTCTCTATCGAGTGGTGTCTGCCAAGCCCGACCGAGTATAGGAAGTTCCCTGTCGCACGGCGACCAACTCGGGCACGGAGGAAGCCTCGCGGCTGAATATTCCCGTTGTGACGGTGAACCCGCTGGAGCTGGAGGGAATCGTGGGCGCCGCCCGGGAAGGGTTCTCGGACAGGCTAGACGAGTTCCGCTGACCGCGAAGCAAGATGCTGGCCGTCCCAGGCGGTCGCGGGATGGCACAGGGAGGGGCTGTACGCGCCCTCATCGCGGCGTTATGGTCAGTCCAGCGGCTGCAAGGTCAACGCGGCGAACTGGCGCCCCGTGACCACGACCACACTAGCGGGGTCGCAGCGCAGCGTCGGCGCCGCGGAGTGGAGCCGGCCGCTGAGCTCGACATCGTCGGTGACCACGTAGACGAAGGGTGCCGCGACCTCCGCGTCGGCAAGATGCGCCCGCGCAGCGCGGACGATCTCGTTGTCCAGATAGGACGTTCGGGGACCAGGCAGCGCGTCGAGGAACCGGATCACCTGGCGCGCCGCTCCGGCCGTTAGCCAGCGGCTGGCTGCCGACGCGAGTGACTGTCGCGCGGGCTCCCCGGACTTTCGTAGCTGCTGGATCTCCTCGCGCTGGGTGGCGCTAATAGGGATATAGGCGCCATGTGCGGCGAGGGCGTCCAGGAACCGATCCAGTGCCGGCGTGTAGGTCGACTCCATGAGGATGTTCGTGTCGAGGTAGAACACAGCGCCGGTTTGGATGCGCTCGACCAGCCCCGGCAGGGTCGGCCCGGGGATCGGGCCACTGGCCGCTTCCTCGGCATGCCGCGTGGGGCGCTTGGACGTGCCCGACCGGCGGGCCGGGGTGGACGATGTCAGGGCCGCACCGATCAGGGCCTTGCCAAAGTAGTAGGGCACCGCCACGGTATACGCAAGGCCGCGCGCTAGCTTGCGTTGGAATGTTCGAGAACTCATCGGGCGTGGCCTCCTTTGGCCGGCGTAGATGGGGTACCGCCGAGGCGGCTGACAAGCGTCGCCAGGTGGTCACGCTCCTGCTGCACGGCGGACTGCGCGGCGCGGGCCGCCGCAAGCGCCTGACCCTGCGCAGCGAGGTCGGATTGCGCCGTCTCCAGTTTGCCACGCAGCGCGTCAGTGCGAGAACGCATCTCCTCAAGGGCGCGGTATGCACGGTCGAGATCATCGACTGTCTGTTGGTGGCTGTCGAACCACCGCGCCTGATCGCGTACGCGGGTCTCGGCCTCGGCTTCCGCCGCGGCGAAACGGCGCTCGGCCGCCTCCCGCTCGGCGGTGGCTGCGCGCTGCAGCTGGGCGAGGCGGTCGACGAGATCTTCTCGGGCGAGAGCGAGAGCGTCGCGCTCGCTCTCGAGTCGGGCGAGGGCTTGCAGCTGCTCACGCTCGGTTGCCGCAAGAGCGCCGTGCTCGTCGCGCGCGCGGGCGAGTTCGGCGGCGGTGCGTGCAGCCAAGTCGGCCTGCTGCTCGCGTGCCGCGGCGGCCTCCGCTTCCAGCCGATGGATAAGCGCCTCGTGGCCGGCGACGATGTTTCGCGCCTCGTTGCGCTCGCGGGTGGCCTCGGCGAGCTGGGCTTCGAGGTGGCTGACGTAGCGGGCACGCTCCTTCTCGACGTTGGCTACCTCCTCGCGCTCCTTCACCAGGGCCGTCTGGTCGGCGGCGAGCGCCGCCTCGCGGGCCTCCGCGGCGGCCTCGCGCTCGGCGAGTGCGGCGCGCTGGGGCGCGAGGGCCGCCTCGCCCTCCGCGCGGGCCGTCGCGCGCAGCTGGTCGAGCAGGGCCAGGAAGGCTGGGGGCACGTCGTGGGCGGGGGCGGCCTCGGCGCCGGGCAGCAAGCCCTCGGGCACGGCGCGGCGGTAGAACGCCTTCAAGAGCGGGTGCAAGGTCGAGGCCGAGCCGCGACCGAGCACCCGCGTCAGCATCGCCACGGTCGGCTGCAGGCCGATCGCGATCGCCGCGCGGGCGATCGCGTCGACGTCCCCCTGGGTGGCCTTGGCGCCGTGGCGTGCGGCGCCGGCGGCCGTGCGGTGGCGCGCCAGCGCTTCGGTGAGCCTGTCGAGGAGCGCGGGATCGTCGAGGCCTTCGGCCGTCGTGCGCGGCGGCGGCGTCCCGAGGGTACGGCCCACCCAGCGCACCAGGGCCGGGAAATCGAACCACGCCTCGGCGGGGGCGGTGAGGACGCCGGCCTCAACCGCGCTGCCGCGGGTGGCCAGCACCAGGCCGCCGGCGACCCAGCGTGCGCGCGTCCCCGCGCCGTCGGCCTCCTGGAGGTACGCCGGCGCGGGCAGCTTCTGGCCGGGTGGCGCGCCGACCGGGTCGGCGACGGTGAGCACGAAGACGCCGTCCGCGGGCGACGCCGGGCACGGCAGGTACGTCAGCGCCTCGGGGGTCAGCCAAACCTGCCGATTCGCGGTCGGGAAGGCGACGACGGAGTCGCCGGCCGGCGTGGTTTCTGCGGTGAAGTGCACCTCGCCGAAGCGCTCGACGTCCTGCAGGCGCGCCGGCGTGGTCGCGGGCTCGTAGAGCCTGCCGGTCAGCGCCACCACGGACTGGCGGTTCTCACCGACGGCGGCGAGCGCAGCCAGCGCGTCGTCGTCGGTCCAAGTCCGGCGAACGCCCGGCTGGCCATTCGTGAGCCTGTCGATTAGGGCGAGCCACGCGGCGCGCGCCTGGGCCTCCTTGTCGACACCAGTGCGGCGGGAACGGGGCGAAGCAGGCATGGAATCGGCACTCGAGAGCGGCCGGTGACCGCGTTGGGCCGCATCATGCGCGTCGCGCCGACCGTCTGTCAATATTGCAGTAATGCACTGCTTTACAGGCATACATAAATCGACTTGGAGGGGTATTTATCTGGCAGTGACAATGGCACTTGTTGCAGCATGATAAATAGGGCGTACACTCGGGGCACCGGACGAGCCGGCCGAGGGAGAAAATATGGAAGGTGTCCCGCAGAACGCGGTGGACCACGTGACGATCGAGGCGGCCGCGCTGCGCTTCGTCCTGGAAGTCGCGCTCGCGCACCCATCGCTGCGTGCGGAGTACGACCGGCTGGCCGGCACGGCGCGCGGAACCCGCCGCTCACCGGTGGACAAGGCCATCGACAGGGCCACCGGCCGCGATGACGCCGAGCTACAGGGATTCCTGGTCTTCGCCAAGGATGCCCTGTGGGATCGTGCCCCGGACGCTACTCGCGACGCCATCCGTGCGCAAGTGCGCGCGGCGATGGCGCAGTACGCCTCCGGCGTCTCCCCGTCGACCGCTCCTGATTAGAGGATGAACGTAGTAACCCGACCGCCGATGCGGTCGGTCTGCAGGCACACCAATGGAACGAGGAGACCCCCATGACGAAGACCGCATTTGCGCCCGTCCGCTTTGAGGCCACCACCTACCGGGCCGGCACGGGATTGCTGTCCGGCCGCGGTTTGAGCTGGGCGTGGCACGCGGAGGTCCAAGGCATCGACGCCACCGGCCGCAAGCGACGCCTCTGGGGGCGCAAGTGCCTCAACGAGACCCACGCCCAGCGCGTGGCGGAGCACAAGTTGTCCGCGTTCAATGCAAGCCATGGGCACTCCTGACATGGCGCATCCCGGCGGCGCGCGCGCGGCCGACGCTCGTTTGCAAACGGTGATCGACGCATGGGTGGCAGCCCGTGACTGAGGCAGCCCCTCCCCGTCGCCGCGGGCGTCCGCAAAAACCACGACCAGAGAAGGTGGCCCGCTACCCACCCCTGCCGTGGGCGGCCGAACGGGCCCAACTAAAGGCGAAGTCAGCGCGCGGCGCGGACACGGCCAAGTTGCCATCGGCGCCAGATTCAGTGGTGGCGGGGAATGGACGCGAGCTGTCCCCCCGCCTCGTCGACCGTCTGCGCATCGAGTTGACACCCGAGCAGGAGGCAGCCGCGCGTGCCGGACAGGCCGAGCGCGTCCAACTCGACATCCGCCCGCACGCGCCCAACAGTGTGAAGGGCCTGGCGTCTGATTGGCTCAACTGGCTCGCCTTCTGCCTGCACTACGATCGCGTGGTGCTCCCGTCGGCGTTCGCCGATGTCGTCCAGTTCATTGACATCATGATCGCGTGCGGACGTAAGAAGGCGACCCTGGAGCACCACCTCTGGTCGATCACTCAGATGAACTGGCGTTGCCACTGTCCGGACCCTATGGATGGCCAGAATGCACAGGGCTGGTGGCGGGGTCGGGTGCGCGACAAGCTCTCGGGTGAACAGAAGCAGGCAAAGCCTTTCGGCCTTCGTGCTGTCGAACAGGCCACTACATGGCTGCGCGATGCCGACAGTCCACGTCCAACGCGGCGCGCTAAGAAAACGGACCATCAGGTGGTCGAGGTCGCCCAGCGCCGGCGCGATCTCCGTGATGCCGCCCTCATCAACACCGCCTACGATCTCATGATGCGGTCGGCCGAGCTGGTCTCCGCCGAGTGGGGGCGGCTGACCTGGGCTTCTGACGGCAGCGGCACCTACCGATTTGGCAAAACGAAAACGGATCAGGTAGGTACGGGTGTCCTCCGCTATCTCCGGCCGGAAACGATGAACGACCTGGACGCATGGCGCGCCGTGGCCGGCCCCTCGCCTTTCATCTTTCACGCCGTGCGGGAGCGCGACGCGGACCACGAGCCACGGCCCGTACCTGCATCCATTACGTCCGGCACCGAGCGCGAGCGCTACCAGTGGCCACCCCTCTCTACGCAGGAAGTCGGAGTTATTTTCCGCCGTTCTGCACGGCTCGCCGGTGTCAAGGTCGAACACCTGAGTGGCCACTCAACGCGCGTGGCCGGCGCACAAGACATGGTCGAGGCCGGTGCGACAAACGCCGAAGTCCAGCAGGCGGGCGGGTGGAAGGATCCGCGCATGCCGGCGAAGTACGCGGGACAGCCCGAGGCCAAGCGTGCCGGCGAACGGCGCTTCCGGAAATTGCAGCGTTTGCGGCATCCTGACGACTGACCGGTGCGCGCTAAGTTGAAGAGGCAGTGCAAGGCTTCAGGGTGGCGCACGCTCGGATTCGCCGACCGCCCTGGCGGGCTATATGCTCGCCGGCAGCCACGGCCGCCTCGACCCTGACTCGGCGTTATCCTGCATCTCACTTTCTTCCCTTTCGCAAGCGCATGAGCAACCGCATGGAATCACCGGCCTCCTACCTGCGTCACTACCCGGGTCTCGCGGCCGCCGTCGGCGCCTGCGCCCCCGTGCAGAAGCACGCGAACCTGCTCGAACGGCTCCGGCGCGAGCCCGCCCTGGAGATGGCCCAGCTCGCAACAACACGCGGCGGCATGTGGTTGCACCGTCGCAAAGTCTTCGGCGCCGACGGAACGCTGGTAGCGGACGATCACGAGGCTTGGCTCGCGCAGGAGGTAGCCCGAGACGGCGGGAGCGTGGCCGAGACGTGCTCTCGGCTTGACGCGGGCGGCTACCGCCTGAGCCAGTGTCAGATCACGACCCTGTATTTCGTCGCTCCCGGACTCACCGGCGAGCCCTCCGACTTCCTGCAGGTGGAAGTGGACGTAGAAGACGAGATCCTCGATCGCGAGCTCCTCGCCGGCCGAACTTGGCGTGTGCCGACGACGCTCGAGGCGCTGCAGCGCGAAGCGGACCAGGGCCTCCAGCTTCCCGAAGCCGAACGCGTGCCCGTGCGCCCACGCAATTACCGCCTGCGCCGCGTCGTTGACGTCGAGGACTGGTTGAAGGTGGCCGATTCGTTGGAGGACGTGCGTCGGGAGGCATTCCGAGAGAGGCGGTACAAGGTGACTTCATCCGGGACGCAAGAGGGCACGATCCAGACGCCGGACGAGCTGTGGCCTGGGTGGGATCGCTTCGCTGCCAAGCATCGGCGTTTCTTCCTCGACTGGCACCGCTCCAGTGCCAGCCCCTACCGGCTCTGCGAGCACTGGGTCCTGCAGCTCACGGACTGGACGGATCCCAGTGGGCGACGAGAGATGGACATGGTGCCGATGTGGGCGTTCAACCGCCCGCTGGCGAAGGTAAACGCCAGCAAGGGCGGCGACTACGAGTTCTATGGCGCACTGCAAAAGCTGGATCGGCGCATCGGGGTGCCGTTCGGCTGGTACTTCTACATGCTCCACGGCAACCGAGTGGAGAGCGACACCGGCGAACGCGTCATTCGCGCCGCAGAGGCGGGAACGATCGTCATGCCGGAGTGCGACTACCGTGTCCTCAAGGATTGGCAGACCTCGTCGTACGGCTTCTGACGCCCGGAGTACTTTCGCAGTTGCTGAGACCGTCGAGCGGCAGACTCGCGACGGCTTTCACTGCTGAAAGGCTGCATGATGACGAAGTCCGCCTCCACGCCACGCGCTGAGTGGGTTGTGGTGCACTGGCTCAACCGCGCACCCATTGAGGTCTGTCGGCGCCGGACATGGGAAGAGGCCAATACCGCGCGAACGCACTATGCCGGATCAGCGCCAGGCCGATTGACGATCGAGGATTCGACGAGCTGGGCGCGCAACCGCCCGGATGACGTTGCCTGACTCGCGGTAGGGCCGACCCAAAATAGACAACCGGAACCGCGGGCGCGAATCGCTACGTTTCGGTCGACCAGGCAGAAAGCGCGCGCGTACTGTACGGGCTCCACCAAGGAGCTGCGTCATGCCACCATCCATCGAGGCCATCCTGGCCGACCCCGCAACGTCCAGCTGGCTCAAGGCGAGCCTGACCGCGGCCCTGCCGCGCGATCCGGTTGACGCCGCGAACGACGCCTGCCTGCTCAAGTCGCTGCTCGAGGACCGCAGCGACGCCGTCCTTCACAACACCTACCGCAGCGAAGCTCACTGATGCGCCGCTGGGTACTCGCCTTGGCGCTACTGTCCCCATTCGCTGCATCGGCAGCGGATGTCCTCGATGCGCGGGACGCTTTTCGCCTGGTCGGCGCGACCCGCATTGACAACGGTCTGGTCCTGACCTGGGCCGTAGCGCCGGGTTACGCCGTCTATCGAGATCGCATCAGGGTGACTGCAAAACTGCCAGGGATGGTGGCCGGCACCCCGTTCCTACCGGAGGGAACGGTGGCCCCTGACGGGCTCGGAGGCTTCGCCGAGGAGTACCTCGCCCCCTTCACGATGCGCATTCCGGTGGCCCCCGTGGCGACTGGCCACGTGTCGGTGAGCATTCAGGGGTGCCATCTGCTGGAGCCGCAGGTCTGCTTCCCGCCCTTGACGATCGACGTGCCCGCCGAGGGCATGCAAGCGGGCTTCTCGCCGCGCGGCTGATGTCGCGTCCCGCGGTCAGGAATCTGCAGCGATCGCGCCCAGCGCCACCAGGCGCGCCTCGACGCGGGACACCGCATCGTCGTCCAATCCGACATACCGATCGGTAAGCACCAGGAAGGAACACCCCTCAGAGTACCCAGAGGCGTCATCGTCGAGGGCGACGTAGCGGGTGAGGCCCGCGCGATGGGCAAACGCGTGGCACTCGCGCTCTCGGCGCGGCGGCCAGGACGATGGAAGATACGGGGTTACCCCGATCAGTCGCTCGTGGATCGCGTCCGGGAAGTAGTCCAGCAGCTGCAGCCGGCGCGCATGCAGCCGCCAGTTGGTCGACAGGACGATGTGAAGCTGGGGAAAGCGCTGCATCAGCGTGACCAGCTGCGGCATCCTCTCGAAGGAACCGTTCTCGGCGCGGTGCAGCACGCCGTCGAAATCCAGAAAGAGAGCGATCGCGTCCGCTGGCGGCGATGGCCAAGTTTCTTGCGTGACCGGCGGCGGCGCCACGGCCTTACCGACTGCCGAGGCCGGCTCATGCTCCGCGAACGGATTCAGCAGTACGCGTAGCCACGTGGCGAGAGAACCCATGGGCTACCCGCGACGACGCCAGCGCCGGCCAGCGCGCACGCCGGCATCGCCGACCAACGAGGCAGCGACCGCGTCCGCCTCATCCGTGCGCTTTCGCAGGCCCAGCCAGCCAAGCCAAATGACCCCGCTGAGCGCTGCGGCAAGGGCGACCTCATCGAATCCGCGGTCGGCGCCGATTAGTGCGGCCGCGCCAGCACATAGGAGAACACCCACGGAGGCCAGGAGGTGGCCGCGTACCACCCTCCCCCACGCCCGTGCGAGCAGGAATCGGCGCACATACGCGGGCGCGTCAAGGATTGCTCTGCTGACCATCAGGCGGCCGAACGCAATCGTAACGAGCCCGAAGACGCGGCCCACCATCGCTGGCACCACCACGACCGGCTCACCAACCCACGCGGCCCATGTCGTTGGTCGACGCGAGCGCAGTTCGTCGAAGTCCCGTTGCCAGAGTTCACGGGTCACGGGCTACACCAGCTGAGGCTTGGCTACCTGCGGACTCCCGCGCCACAGGTCCTTGGTCGACTGAACCGCCGCGTGATTCATCCGCATCACGGCGTGGTCGGAGAACATGATGTCCGGACGCGACCCGAACACGTACCCTGCCCCGAACCACGTCGTGCCGCTGCGTCGCCAGCGCAGCCCGTCCGGTCCCGCGCTGAACGCATCCCGATCCGTTGTCCACGCAACGCGCCCATCGAGCATCGTTGTGATATTGCGATTGGCGTAGCGCTCAGTGGTGCGTTCATCCCACGCTGCCTGCAGCACCCTTTCCATCGCCTCGACGTGGGTGAGCTGGTAGACCATCAGGATCCGCTCAGCGACGTCGGTGGGTGACAGCGGACGGCCGTTAAGGTAGATCACGCCATCACGATTGTCGGCGTCTCCGGCGGCGCCAGACACCTGGCCGAACCGAGCGAACAAGTCACGCATGAGGTGTGCGCTGAACAGCGCGCAGGCCTCCAGCATGGCCAGATACTCGGGGTTCTGCCAGTTGATTCCATCGCCGAACGTCGGCGGTGCGAAAGGATCCAACACCGCGCTGACACAACGCAGCACGAAGCTGCGACGATCTCGATCCAGCGAGTCGCTGGGTGTGGCGCCCGAGGCGGCGAAGGCGCGGCGGACGGCGACGACAAGGCCTTCGCTCAGCGCCTTGTCGGCACACATGAACTGGCGCAGCCGATTGCCGGCTTCCGCGGGCAGATCATCGGCTAGGTTTTCATAGAACAGCGGCATGGCCGCAGCGGACATCAGGCTCACATCAGTTCTCCGGAAGAAGTTCGACATCGTCGGTGGTATAGGGCGTCACCACGGCCCCGCCCGTCGGCTGACCTAGCGAAACGCGGAACACGCGTTTCGCCGTTCCCGTGAAGGCGGTCGTCGGAATCGTGACGGTCTTGCTGGTGACGTCACCTTGGCTCCAGTACACGGTTTCGCTGACACCTCTGTAGTCCCGACCGTCCAGCGCGCTACCCGGCTGGGTCGACACCACCACTGAAACCATGCCGCTGCCGCCGTTTCGCGTGATCGAAATGGCCACCGGCTTGCCGCTTGTGACGCTGTAGAAACCGGTCGCGAAGGTGATCTCGCCCGGGCCGGTCGGCGCATCGGAGGTCTGCGTGGGGACGGTCTTGGACACGTCGGCCTCGATCGCTGCCGTTGAGCCCTGATAGTCCATGTCGTCCAGGCGCTGCCCGGTGCGCTCGCTGACTGGGACGCGGTCGGGGTTGCCGTAGTTGTTGCCCGAGCCGGTGTAGAGGTCCTCGGCGACCTTCGGGTCCATCACGTCATCGGGCAGGAAGCCACCCATCTGCATGCGCCCGATGATTTCGTTGAGGTCATCCTCTGTTCCGATGTTGAGGCTCATCATCTGGGCCATGGGGATGCCGGCGCAGTTGGGGTGCTTCGCCGTACCCATGTCGCCGACGCCTTGCTGGAGGAGCTCCTCACGCATCATGCGGCTCATCGGCGAGTTGAAGCAGCAGTAGACCTCCTTCTTGACCAGGCACGTCCCCAGAACCTTGCTCTGGCACCGCGAACCAAGGTAGTGACAGGTGCCCGCATTGCGCTGAACGGCGGTCTCGAAATCCGAGTCGTCGCAATACCATTGCAGGTTCGGCTTGACCCGCGTGTTCTGGTCCTTCATGAAGGCAGCATTCACTTCGGCCATGCTGCCCGTTTCGTCACCGGACACGTCGCCGCCGCCACCGAGCAGGTTCTCGAAGCTAGACGTGAATGACTGCGACAGGTCCCAGTGGTCAGCACCAGAGTCCATCTGCGACCACGCGCCTTGCACGTGCTCCACCAGCTTGTCGGCGTTGACCGCGGTGGCCTTCTTCTGGTTCTTGCGGTAGGCGTCCCACCAACTCTTGTTCGCATCCGGCACCGGCTTCTTGCAGCACTTGAGCAGGCCGCCGAGCATGTTCTTGCAGTCCAGCTTCTTGCCGGCCATGAATGTCAGTTTGTTCAAGTCGAGATTGAGCGACTCCACGCCGCCCATGCCGTCGGGCAGCTTGTCCTGCTGTTGGGTCTGCCACTGGATCGCTTCCTGCTCGGTCCATCCGGGCGGGATCTGAGGTTTGGTGGT